>DPKR01000102.1 GCA_003542415.1 Alphaproteobacteria bacterium
AGCTCATAAACAAGCTTTTTAAAACAAAAATCTTTGTTCATGATGTTGCCCGTTGTGATGAGAGAATATAACCCCATATAGTTTTTGTTGTTTGCATATTTTAAATTGTATCTCAAAACGCGCCCTATTTGACGAGATTTGTAATTAAGCCCGAACAAAGCTCCCGCCGACACGCCGTAAACAACATCAAAACCAATCTTGTTTTTCATCAAAACATCAAGCACCCCGGCGCTATAGAGGCCCCGCATCGCTCCACCTTCAAGAATGAGTGCTGTTTGTTGCTTTGTTTTCATATCATTTCCAATTATTTCTCAAAACAACTATATTTTATTTTTTCTAAATATCAACAAAAAAACTTCAACAACCATAAAAAATATCTTGCATTTTCATTTTTTCGTGTTATAGAAATTGACAACAACAATAAATTATATCAGTGGGGCTTGCCAAAGCCCCGCTGATTTTATTTGAAAAGGAACAACATGACAAACACTCTAGAAAGCATCATCACACCTGTTGTTGAAGGTTTGGGCTATGAGCCGATTCGCATTTTGCTCTCAGGCAATGTTCGCCAAACTTTGCAGGTGATGATAGATGTGCGTGACGGTTCGCGTGATATCAATGTTGAAGATTGTGCAACTGTCAGCAGGGCTCTTTCCAAAGTTTTGGATGAAAAAGACCCCATCAAAAATGAATATTCTTTAGAGGTCAGCTCGCCCGGCATCGATCGTCCCTTAACAAAACCGCATCATTTTGCTCGTTTTGAGGGGATGGAGGCCAAAATCGAAACAATTGAAGCTGTCGATTCGCGCAAGCGCTTTAAAGGCAAGCTCTTAGGTGTTGACAAACAAAACAATGTCCATATCAACATGGATAGCAAAGAATATACAATCGCTTTTAATAACATTGCAAAAGCCAAGCTGGTTTTAACAGATGAGCTCCTTGCAAAATATGAAGCAACTGAAGAAAATATTGAACTTTAACTTTAACAAACAGAGGTAAATAATGGAAAATATTGAAAATATGCCGAGACCTGAAATTGTGATGGTTGCAGATGCCGTTGCACGTGAAAAAAACATTGATAAAGAAGATGTTTTTGTTGCCATGGAAGTGGCCATTCAAAAAGCCGGCCGCTCACGCTATGGCACAGAACACGACATTCGTGCAACGATTGATCGCAAAACAGGTGCAATTTCTTTGGCACGCTATCGTGAAGTCGTTGAAAATGATGCTGAAATTGAAAATGAGGCAGCACAACTTCGCTTAAAAGATGCCAAGCTTATTGATAAAAACATTAAAGTCGGCGAATTTATTATAGATGCCTTGCCGCCGGTTGATTTCGGTCGTATTGCGGCACAAACGGCAAAGCAGGTTATTGTTCAAAAGGTTCGTGATTCCGAGCGCAATCGCCAATATGAAGAATACAAAGAAAAAATCGGCACGATTGTCAACGGCACGGTCAAACGCGCCGAGTTCGGCAATGTTATTCTTGATATCGGCAAAACAGAAGCTATTTTGCGCCGTGATGAAATTATCCCGAGAGAAAAATTCAAAAACGGTGACCGTATCCGTGCATACGTTTTGGATGTTCGCCGTGAAACACGCGGTCCGCAAATTTTCTTGTCGCGCACATGTCCTGAATTTATGGCAAAATTGTTTACCTCCGAAGTGCCTGAAATTTATGACGGTATTGTTGAAATTATGGGGGTTGCGCGTGATCCGGGTTCAAAAGCAAAAATTGCTGTCAAAGCCAATGACATGACGGTTGATCCGGTTGGTGCTTGCGTTGGTTTGCGCGGTATCCGTGTTCAAGCTGTGGTGACCGAATTGCAAGGTGAAAAAATTGATATTGTTCCTTATTCCGAAGACAGAGCGCAATATCTTGTTGCCGCTTTAGCACCGGCTGAGGTAACAAAAGTTGTCATGGATGAAGAAACAGGTCGCATGGAAGCTGTTGTTCCTGAAGATCAGTTTTCTATTGCCATCGGTCGTAGAGGCCAAAATGTGAAGTTGGCTTCTCAGCTTTTGGGTGCAGATATCGATGTCTTAACCGAAGCTCAAGAACAAGAACGTCGTGCCAATGAAAACAAAGTCCGCTTAGAACGTTTCATGGAAGCTTTGGATGTTGATGATATGATCGCTCATCTTCTTATTGCCGAAGGTTTCAACACGGTTGATGAAATTGCAATGGTTGATTTAAGCGAACTTGCCGAAATTGAAGGTTTTGATGAAGATATTGCTTCAGAGCTCCAATCTCGTGCAAAAGAGTTTGTTGAAAAGCGCAATGCCGAATTTGCTAAAAAGAGCAAAGACTTAGGCATTTCAGATGATTTGAAAACGATTGACGGTCTGGATCAGGATATGCTCATCAAACTCGCCGAAGCCGGCATCAAAACGCTTGATGATTTGGCAGATCTTGCAGGCGATGAACTTGTTGAAATTTTGGGTGAAAACACAATTTCGCTTGTTGACGCCAACCGTGTGATTATGGCTGCCCGCGAACATTGGTTTGCAGACGAAAAATAATTATAAAAGGCTGTTAAATGGAAAAAGAGACATCAAGGAAATGCGTTGCAACAGGCGAGGTGAAAAACACCTCAGAGCTTTTGCGCTTTGTCAAAACGCCTGACAGCCGCTTAGTGCCCGACTTCAACAAAAAGCTTGAAGGGCGCGGCCTTTATGTCTCCAATTCCAAAACAGCGCTGAAACACGCTTTGGAAAAAAACTTATTTATTAAATCAATCCATTTGTTTTTAAAAATTCCCGAAGATTTTTTAACACAAGTGGAGCATCTTTTATATCAGAGAGGTTTGAACGCACTAAATCTGGCACGCAAAGCGGGAGCTTTGGTTTCAGGTTTTGAGAAAGTAAAGACAAATATTGAAAAAAACAAAGTGGCTTTTATCATTGAAGCAACAGACGCAGCTTTAGATAGCAGCCGTAAAATTGAAGCGAGCTCTTCAAATCTTGAAACAATAAAAATCTATTCGTCTCAAGATTTAGAAACAGCCTTAAACAAAGAAAATACGGTATATTTGGCAATTCTTAAAAGCGATATATCGAAAATGGTTTATGAAAACATCAAAAAATATCAAACTTTTCTGGAAAATTGATTTTAGGAGAAAAATTATATGGCAGAAGATAATGCAAAAACAAAGTTAACATTATCAGGAAAAAAGACCTTAACACTTAAGGCCCCTGTTCGTTCAAATACGGATAGCGGCAAAAAGATGGTTCAGGTTGAAGTGCGTAAAAAACGTGTCATTACGGCAACCTCCGCATCCGAAGCTAAAAAAGAGCTTGACGAAGCAACGGCTCAAAAACTCAAATTGATTGCCGAAGCCAAAGAGCATGAAGCCAAACGTCAGCTTGAAGAGGAGCAAAAAGAGGTTGTCCGTCAACAGGCAAAAGCGCAAAAAGAGCGTGAGCAGCAGGAACAAGAGGCTTTGAGAAAAGAAGAAGAAAAGAAACGTCAAGAACAAGAGCGCAAAGCAGAGGCCTTAAAGCAAAAAGAAAAATCTTTTGCCGCATCTCAATCAAAACCGCAAAACACAGAAGAAACACCATATAAAAAAGATAAAAAATCGCATGATTATGATGATGAAGAAGAAGAAGAAACATCATATAAAAAAGATAAAAAATCCTCATCTTCTGTTTCAAAGCCTCTGACAAAAGAAGAAACTTTTGAACAAGAGCGCAAAAAAATTCAAAAGCGCAGCTTTGAACAACCGCGTCGCAACAACAAAATCAACCTAAATTCATATATGAATGAAGAAGATGATGATGATTACGGTTTTGGCGGTCCGCGCAGACATTTCAAGAAAAAACAGCCCAAACCGGTTCAAGCGCCTCAAGCGCCGCAAGAAAAAATCATCAAAGAAGTGATTATCCCTGAGGCCATCACCGTTCAAGAGCTGGCAAATCGTATGGCTGAAAAGAGCGCTGATGTCATCAAAAAGCTGATGTCTCTTGGTGTGATGGCAACAATCAATCAACCGATTGATGCTGACACGGCGCAAATTATTGTTGAAGAAATGGGTCATAAGTTCAAACGCGTTGCAGACAGCGATGTTGAAGAGGGTTTATCAGGTCCGAAAGATAATAAAGAAGATTTGCTTCCGCGTCCGCCGGTGGTGACTGTGATGGGCCACGTTGACCATGGTAAAACCTCGCTTCTTGATGCGCTTCGTGAAACAAACGTTGTTGCCAAAGAAGCCGGCGGTATCACCCAACACATCGGTGCATATCAAATTGAGGTATCAGGCGGTCAAAAGATCACATTTATTGATACCCCAGGCCACGAAGCCTTTTCCGAGATGCGTTCACGCGGTGCAAAAATCACGGATATTGTGGTTTTGGTTGTTGCCGCCAATGATGGCATAATGCCTCAAACAATTGAGGCTATTCGCCACGCGCAAGCCGCAGAAGTGCCGATTGTTGTCGCCATCAACAAGATTGATCTCCCCGGTGCCGATCCGATGCGTGTGAAAACAGAGCTTTTACAACATGGTATCGCCGTTGAAGAAATGGGCGGCGAAAGCTTGTGTGCTGAAGTTTCCGCAAAAAAACGTATCAACATCGACAAACTTGTTGAAGCCATTTTGTTGCAGGCCGAAATTTTAGATTTAAAAGCTAACCCGAACCGCAAAGGTGAGGGGTCTGTTATTGAAGCAAAAATGGAAAAAGGTCGCGGTAGTGTGGCAACCATTTTGGTTCAAAACGGTACTTTAAGAATTGGTGATATTTTCATTGCCGGCAAAGAGTGGGGACACGTCAGAGCCATGTTCAACGAACACGGCAAAAAGGTTTTGGAGGCAGGGCCTGCCATGCCGGTTGAGGTTTTAGGCTTGCAAGGCACCCCATCAGCAGGCGATAACTTTATTGTCGTCAAAGATGAAACACAAGCCAAAGAAGTCACGGCTTATCGTATCCGCAAAGAACGTGACGCCAAACTCGTTAAGAGTGCTAAATCGGCGATGGAACAAATGATGGATAAAATCAAATCCGGTGAATCCAAACACTTGTCAGTCATTATCAAAGCCGATGTTCAAGGTTCGGTTGAGGCTATTGAGGGTGCCATCACGAAGTTTTCTAATGATGAAGTTGCGGTTCAAATTTTGCACTCGGCAGTCGGTCCGATTTCAGAATCGGATGTCACTTTGGCAAAAGCTTCAGACGGCTTCATCATCGGCTTTAACGTCCGTGCCAATCCGCAGGCTCGTGATATGGCCCGCCGCGATGGTATAGACATTAAATATTATTCAATCATTTACGATGTTGTGGATGATGTCAAGAAAGGTTTGGAAGGCTTGCTCTCGCCCGAAATCAAAGAAAAACTTTTGGGCTATGCCGAAATTCGCAGTGTCTTTAACATCACAGGCGTTGGCAAAGTCGGAGGTTGTATGGTCACCGAAGGTCTTGTCAAACGCGGTGCAAAAGTTCGTTTGCTCCGTGACAATGTTGTGATTCACGACGGCAACTTGGCGCAATTAAAACGTTTCAAAGAAGATGTCAAGGAGGTTCGTGAGGGCTATGAATGCGGCATGAGCTTTGAAAATTATAACGATATTCAAGTTGGTGATTTCATTGAATGTTATGAACTTGAAACAATCGCGGCAAAACTTTAAGGAGCTATGCAATGTCAGAAAATAAAGAACCTTCGCAGCGTCAATTAAGAGTCGGTCAAGAAATCAAACGCGTGATCACCTCAGTTTTGGAAAGGGGAGATTTGCGCTCTGAAGAAATCAGAAACGCCTTCATTACGGTAACTGAAATTCGTGTTTCGCCAGATTTGAAATATGTCACAGCTTATATCATGACCTTAAACGGCAAAAATTTAGGGTTAGTCCTTGAAATGCTCAATGCCGAAAAAGGCGTGTTTAAAAAACAAATCGGTGCCAAATTGCAATTGCGCTACACGCCGGACATCACATTCCGTGCAGATGACACATTTATTGAAGCAGACAAAATCGAAAAACTCCTCCGTCATCCTAAAGTTGCGGCAGATTTAAAGAAAACCGCAGAAGAAGAATAATCAACCACAGCCGATTTTGGCTGTGTTCTGTTTTTAAGGAAAAAGAATGAAGTATGAAACATTGGCAAAACTGTTAACGATGTTTATTTTCAATAAACGGAAAAGAAAAACTATCCGTTCTAAGATAACAGTATATTTGTATTGCCGCAAATATTGTCCTATTGCCGCAAATATTGTCCCCAAATTTTAAGAGATGCTAAAAAAATCGGTTCTCATTTTTGGTGCCGCTCATATTCTACTTGTTCTCCGAATACATATATCGGCAATGATGTCTCTTTCAACGGCATGCGTATGGAAGGCGATGGCAAGGTTGTCTTCGGCAACCATGTCCATACCGGAACAGAGTGTTTGATCATCACGCGCTCTCATAATTATGAAGGAAGCGAAATTCCCTACGATGCAACACATATTTATAAAGATGTATTGATTTCAGATTTTGTATGGATCGGTTCTCGTGTCACAATTTTACCCGGAACTGAAATCGGCGAGGGTGCCATCATTCAGGGCGGCAGCGTTGTTCATGGCAAAATCCCGCCATATGCGATTGCCGGCGGCAATCCTGCAACAGTATTTAAATATCGCGATAAAGAGCACTTTTTAAAATTAAAAGCCGAAAAGAAATATCATTTTGCAGATGAAGACTAAAAAAGCCGCCCTTAAAAAGGACGGCCTTTCCTTTTTTCTCGTCATACTCGGGCTTGTCCCGAGTATCTATTGAAAAAGCCGCCCTTAAAAAGGACGGCCTTAGGAGGAGGATGAAGAAAACTTCTATATTAACGGCCTTTGTTGATTTTGCCGCTGATTAAAGCTTGTTTAATAGCCTTTTGATGTTGCTCAACAAACTCAAGAAACTTCTTGGGAGACTTCAAGTCCTTGGTTATTGGATGCGCAATACGATTATAATTCTTTCTAGCCAGTCTGTCTAAGTAAGGGCCAAACTTCTGATACTCAGGGTTTTCACGAAACTCATTGACTTCTTTATGTTTCTCGTCTGAAGGATTGCCTAAAAATCCTGATGCAATACCGGACTTTTCTCTTGCCTTCTTTAATAACTCTATTGCTTTTGTCATTTTATTTATTCCTTAATTGAACATATTTTGTCCAAATCTAGCATATTAAAAATGTTTTGTCAAGTCTTTTTTTTATCCGTGTAAAAGTTTTTTTTATCCGTGCAAAAAAAAGTTTTTTTGTGTAAATTAAGCCTGTCGACAACAATAAACGGAATAAAAAATGTCATTATTTAAATCGATTGCCACTTTCGGCGGCTTCACGCTTTTGAGCCGTGTCACGGGCTTTGTGCGCGATATGGTTCTGGCCAATTTTTTGGGCGCAGGTCTTGTTTCAGATGCTTTTTTCGTTTCGTTCAAACTGCCCAATTTGTTTCGGAGCCTTTTTGCTGAGGGCGCTTTTACATCGGCGTTTGTTCCTCTCTTTTCACAAAAACTTGTGAGCGAGGGCAAGAAAAAGTCAATGTTTTTTGCTTCTCAAGCTGTTTCGATTCTCTTTTTCTTTTTGCTTTTGTTTGTTCTGCTTTTTGAGCTCTTGATGCCTTATGTCGTGCAGGTTTTGGCGCCTGGTTTCGCGGGGGATGTCGGCAAAATTGAGCTTGCAACAACATTGTGCCGTATAACCTTTCCGTTTTTGCTGTTTATTTCCATTGTCTCTTTTCAAGCCGGCATTTTAAACTCGTTCGAAAAATTTGCTGCGCCGGCAACCGCACCGATTATTTTGAATTTAACAATGATATGTTCGGCTTTTGTGTTGGTTCCGTTTATGCCTTCTCCGGCTTATGGCTTTGCTTTTGCAATCACCATTGCCGGTATTTTAGAAATTTTGTGGCTAAGATATGCACTTCGCAAAATAGATGTCAGGATTCATCCTTATATCCACGTTCATAAAATCTTGAAAAATTCTGAAATTAAAACGCTTTTCAAACGCATAGCTCCTGGTGTTGTCGGTGCAGGGATTTATCAAATAAACATGGTGGTGGATACAATCCTTGTCTCCCTTGTCGGCACGGGTGCTATCTCTTGGCTTTATTATGCAAACCGCCTCCAGCAGTTGCCTTTAGGGGTGGTCGGTGCAGCCATCAGTGTGGCGCTATTGCCGATCTTGTCAAAACAGCTTAAAGCGCAAAATATGGCAGAGAGCAGGCAAACGCAAGATAAAGCGGTGGAATATGCGGCGCTTTTGTCGATTCCCGCCGCCGTGTTGATGATTGTTTTGGCCCGTCCGATGATTAACATTTTATTTGAACATGGCAAATTTACCTCAGCAGACACAATCAAAACCTCTTATGCGCTGATGGCTTATGCCGTAGGCTTGCCGTGCTATGTTTTTGTGAAGGCATTGATGCCGAATTTCTTTGCAAGGGGCGATACGGTCACACCTGTCAAATTCAGCGCAGTTGTTTTCGCCGTCAATTTTTGCTTTAATTTGATGCTGATGGTCCCGTTTGGCCATGTCGGCATTGCTGTTGCCACCACAATCGCGGCTTTTGTTTCATTGGCGCAATATATATATGGTCTTAAAAAGCGAAATTTTTGGAGCATTTCAAAACCGCTTCTTTATAAAATTGCAAAAATCATGTTTATTTCCGCATTGATGGGCGCAAGTGTTTTGGCGCTTGAAACAGGCATAAACACCATATGCGGCAACTACCTGAAATATCATTTTATTATCAAACTTTTCATATTCGGCTTTTTGGGGTCAATGGGGCTTATTTGCTTTTTAGTGTTTGCAATTGCCTTTCGCGTGCTTAATTTAAGAGAGATGCTTCAAACGTTTGTAAAAAGAGGAAAAGCTAAAAATGCTGATTGAAATTGAAGATTCCTTAAATTCTGATGTAAAAAACTTTTATTTTGATAAGCCGATTTTAAAAAACGGAAAGTTTGCCTATGGCTCAAAAAATTTGCCCGAGCACTTTGTTTTGTTGCAAAATATTTTAAAAATAGGTCAAATCAAAGAGCTTTTGCTTGTTCCTGATATGCTTTATGTTCAAAAAGAAAGAGCTGGAAATTGGCAAAGCCTTGCCCCGCAAATCATGGCAGAATTGGCAGATTTTGATTTTTCGGATGAAGTTGTTTTGCCCCCTCAAAATGAATTTGATGCAATCAGTGCTTTAATTGAATCTCGCATCCGTCCGTATTTGGTTCGTGATGGCGGCAATATTGAACCAATCTCTTTTACAAACGGGGTTTTAAAAGTGCGCTTAAACGGCAGATGTCATGGTTGTCCGCATGCCGCACAAACGCTGAAAAACACGGTAGAAACAATCATCAAAAAATATATTCCTTCGGTTCAAAGAGTTCAAAAGGAGGATGAAAATGCTTAAAAAAATATTTGTTTTTCTGGCGATTTTTGTTTTGTCGGGTGCGGCAAATGCTTCAAAATATTTTGTTGATGAAACAGGCGTTTATTTGGTAGATTATAACACCAAAGAGCTTGAAGATATGTTTTCCGAACTTTATTATGATAAATATATTGATTTACCCGATGAAGAATACCCGCGCATTTTTGTTCAAAAGCTTCCTTCCGATTTTGCTTTGATTGAAGATAAAACCGAGCGCAATCGTCTGTTTATGAAAATTCTTATTCCGCTTGTCTTGAAGGTCAATGCCGAAGTCCTTGAAGAACGCGAAATAGTAGATGCCTTGGAATATGATTTCGAACAAAATAAAGATTTTGACGAAGCTGATATGTATTACATTGATAAACTCTCTGAAAAATATGATGTCACCACGCCTTTTAAAGACACGCGCCGTTATTCTAAGCTTTTATCCGGTTTAAAAAAGAAGGTAGATGCTGTCCCACCCTCTATTTTGGTTGCTTCGGCGGCCATACACACCGATTGGGGAACATCGCGTATAGCCTTAAAAGCAAACAATCTATATAAAATGCGCGTATGGTTTGAAGAAGATGGCTTAGAGCCTTTAGAAGACAAAGAAGACGGCTGTAAATATAAGATTTATTCCTCCCTTGAAGATTCAATCAGAGACTATGTTTTAAAAATCAATAGCAATATCAACTATGCCTCGTTTCGTGATGCCAGAGCCGTCTCTCGCCGCCGCGGCAGTGAACTTTATGGAAAACGTATGGATTGGGGGCTCGTTTTAGACAGCAACCTTCAAAATTACGGCGGTTTGCTTGATTATACCTTAACATATTATAAGCTATATCACATTGATCGTGCCAAATTGGAAGAAGAATATAAGTTAGAGGAAGAATAATGTATTTCAGCTTAAAGAAAAAGATTTTTTATACGGTTTTCTCTTTGTTTGTCTTTATGGCGACATTGTTTTTAACAATGTTTATGGTTATCTACACGGCAAAATATTCTGAAGATTATCATGCGCTTTCCAAGCGCAACCAATATGTTATGAGCTTGTTGTATGATAACATCACATTGCAACGTTCGCTCAACCGCCTGCAAGGCAAGTCCACATTAAAAGAATCTTCAGCCTTGTCTGATAAGCAAAAAGAACTGAGCCGTGAAGTCAAAATCAATGAAGATATGCAAAAAAACTTTAACGAACAGTCTCAAGCCTTTGTGGATGGTATGAAAATTATCGGCATCAGCTTGGCGCTTTCTTTGTGTTCAATTTTGGGCTTAGGTTTTGTATTGCAGCGTTGGGTGATCTCCCCGATTAATAAGCTCTCTGATGTGGCAAAATTAGTTTCAAAAGGTGATTTTTCACATCGTATTCAGGTTAATAAAAAACAAGTTTTTTTTGATGAATTTGATACTTTGACAAACACCTTTAACACAATGATTTCAAACATTGAAAACAACATTGCGGAAATTAAAAATTCGGAACTGTTTTTGCAACTTTTGATTGATACGATTCCGGATGGTATTCGTGTGATTGACCGCAATTATAATATTGTTCTTTCCAATCAGGCATATGACAAACAGTTCAGCGCACTCGGCCACACTGAAAAATGTTTTCAGGCTTATGGCTATGACAAACCTTGCCCGCATGGTATGTTCAGTTGTCCTTTAAAAGAAATAAAAAGTGCAAAAAACAAAAGCATAACGATGATTCAAAACATAGACAATCACCCGTTGTCCATCAATGCGGCGCCTTTAAAGGTTATGGCGGCAGATGGCGATAAAAATGATTTTTTCATTATTGAATCAATACGTGATTTAAGTGAAGACATTCGTTTTTCTCATCAACAAAAAATTTCATCACTGGGCTTCTTATCAACATCTGTTGCACATGAAATGAAAAACAATTTAGGCTCTGTGCGCATGATTTTGGAGGCTTTGCTTGAAAAATCGGAAACGATTGATAAGCAAGAATATAACAAATACATCAAATTGATTTATGACCAAATTATTGCCAGTGTGGCGATTCCTGAAAGGCTTTTGAAATTAGCGCGAAACAATGTCGAGCTCAAAGAGGTTTTTGATGTCCGTTCCGCCATCAGCGAAGTTGTTTCGTTGCTTGATTATGAGGCAAAGCGCAACGGGGTCACAATCGTTCAAAATTTTGCATCTACCGAAAACAACATAGAGGGGAATCCGGCTGATTTTAAAATGATTATTTTGAATTTAGCGCAAAATGCGATTAAAGCGATGCCTTCCGGCGGTGAGCTTAAAATAGAAACAGATAAAGACAGAAACAATGTTTTTGTTGATATAAAAGATACAGGTGTCGGCATTTCTCCTGAAAAAATAAAACATATATTTGAGCCGTTCTATTCCGAAGGACAAAGCAGTCGCTTGCATGGAACAGGGCTCGGACTTGCTATTGTTAAAGCGCTTGTTGATAAATACAGGGGCAATATTTCTGTTTCGAGCACTGAAGGCAAAGGAACATCATTTGAAATCAAGTTCCCGAAAGCGAGAACATAATTTTTAATTTTGCTTTTTTGAGTTGTTTATTCATAAAAAAAATATTGCAAAACAAAAAAAATAAGATTATAGAGTATAACGAAAATTTAAAAGAGGATACTTATGAGCAAAGAAGAACTATTAGAATTAACGGGTGAAGTGGTTGAAAAATTGCCAAACGCAATGTTTCGTGTCAAACTTGAAAACGGCGTTGAAATTTTAGCACATACAGCAGGAAAAATGCGCAAATTTCGCATTCGTGTGATGGTTGGTGATAAGGTTGATATTGAGATGACACCATATGATTTAACGAAAGGTCGCATTACCTTCCGCCATAAAGATTAGTTGTGGTTATGTAACAGAAATGTTAAATTTTTAAAAGCTTGCACAAAATAGCAAGCTTTTTTTAATATTTTTCTTTACTTTAACAATTTTTTTTAATAGACTATTAATGATAAGTTATCGTTTATTTGAGGCTTAGTGTTTTCATATGCGCGCAACACAGTTTGCCTCGAATGCTTTGTTGTAAGAAGGGATTGATATATGTGTAGTATAAGAAAGCTGATTAAAACGAGTGCTTTAGCCCTCTGTTTTTTTGGATTTATACCATCTTCGAAAGCCTTAGATTCTTATTGTGAGGCCTTGCCGGATTGTGGATCTTTAGGGTATGAGGAAAATATTGAGTGTCCTCAAGGCACATACATCACTTGCCCATATAATGTTTCTTTCAAAAAATGTGTTAATGCTTCTTGTGAAGAACTTGGCTATACACTTACAAACAAAACAGGTTGGTGCAAAAACATTGTTTATTGCCCGACAGATTCTTTATACACACTGTGTGCCGTGGAGTGTTCTGCTTGCCCGAGCGGTGAGTTGAACCCAACTTGCGATTATGGTACGAGCCCTTCGAGTATTGATGATTGCGGGCACCAATGCTATGTGTGTAAAAACTGTAATTTGGATGAAGTCAGCGGTTGGCAGACAGCGAGTACTGAATGTAATTTTTCACAATATGTTCAACAAGAAATTATGCCTGTTTGCCCGCAAAATGCCGGCGGAGCAAAAAAATATGTGTGTGGTTCTTGCCCAACAGGCATGGTTGCTCCTTCTAAAAATAGTTCTTCTTGTATGTGCAATGAAGTTGCCGGATATTATGCAACTTGTCCGGCGGGGGCTTCTTGCAAATCTATCAGCACAGCATTTGGTAACTGCTACAAGCCTGAAAAGGGTGCCGCAGGCGAGGGGGGAGATCAAGATGCTGACGGGTGTGATGAATCTCAAGGATGGGTTCTCGGTTCTTCAACAGACACACACTTTATATATGATGAAACATCAACCTTTAATATTGATGGCGTGGCGCTAACCTGCAAGAGAGCTGTCGGTTGCAATGCCGCTTCTGATGCTTCAACAAATAAACCCTCTGAAATCAGCGCTTATTTTGCCACATCGAACAAAACAATCGGCTCTGTCAAATGCTATTGGGTCACAGGGTGTAGTGAAACACATGCATCAAGTTGCTCTGAAGCGAGAACACTTACTAATGCCCAAACAAAAGGGAATTTCACTTGCGGTGACTGCGTGTGTAACGAAACAAGCGGCTATTATTTAACCGAGCAAGAGGGATATTCGTTCACAATGGTGGATGGTTGCTATAAAGTTGAGGGCAATTGCGTCAATCCTTACACGATAGACACCTCTGATAATCACTTTACCTATGGCGTTGCGAGCGTTTGTACCAAAGTAACGGGGTGTCGACTTGCAACACAAGGTGCTTCCGCAACAAACAATTATGACTCATCTTATTTCGATGTTAAAGAAGTCACAAACGGTGGCCAAAAGTGCTATTATGTTGAAGGTTGTAAGAGCCCGAAAGTTGAAGCAAGTTCTTGCCCTGAAGGACAAAAACCCGTTAACGCTAAAACAGCATATAATGGTGGAATAACTTGCGGCACCTGTGAGTGCGATGAAACAAAGGGCTATTATCAAACATGTCCGGCAGGTGCGGCTTGTGAAAATGTTGGCGCTTGCGTGAAAACAGTCCGAGGAAATAACGGTGATTCAGATGGTGATGGGTGCAAAGAGGCTGATGGATATGTTTCTTCAACAATCACAGACAACCATTTCAATTTTGGTTCAATTGTGTCTTTCAAAGTAGGATCTTCGACAATCACCTGTAAGCCTGTTACAGGCTGTAACAGTGCAATCGCGGCTTCAACGGATCAGCTTTCAGGAATTGGTGCTTATTTTGCCACAACGAACAAAACACTGGGCACTAAAACATGTCATTGGGTCACAGGTTGCCAATCTCCTTATGCTGATGATTGCTCTGAATCAAGAACATTAAATGGTTCTCAAACAAAAGGGGGTTATACATGTGGAACTTGCATTTGTGACACGGACAATGGTTATTATGATCAATGTCCTTCTGGTCAAACATGTAAAACGGTGGATGGTTGCGAAACAGCAACCGGATGTGCAAATAACTACACAACCAACACCACAGATAGCCACTTCACATACGGTCCAGTCCTTGAGGGAACAACTTGTCGTGAAGTCACAGGATGCAACAGCTCTAAAGATGGCTCAACAAAAACAAAATCAGATATCAACGAGGCATACTTTGTCATAAACAATAACGGGCAAGGCAAAACAGTCGGAAACACAACATGTTATTGGGTAACAGGCTGTAAATCACCTTATAAATCAGACTGTTCTGAATCAAGAACATTAGATGGGGCTGACACCCAAACAAGAGGCGGTTATACATGCGGAACTTGTATTTGCGACACAAACAATGGGTGGACATCTAACCCGACAGGCTTAGGCGGATCCAGCATTGATGGCTGTTACAACACAACAACTTGTGCCGATAACTACACAACAAACACATCAGATAATCACTTTACATATGGCCCGGTCGTTGAGGGAACAAGTTGTCGTGAAGTAACGGGTTGCGATAACACAAAAGCCGGTTCAACAACAACAAAATCAGATATTAATGCCACATATTTTACCATAAACAACAACGGACAAGGCAAAACAGTCGGTATGACAGCTTGTTACTGGATCATCGGTTGCCAGCCTGATTATGGCGATACCTGTCCTACGGGTCAAAAATTAAGTGGTGTTCCGTCTGCGCAAGGTGGTTTCACATGCCAATCCTGCGAATGTGATGAAGCAAACGGCTACTATAAAAATGTGCCAACCGGTCAAACATATGAAATTGTCAACGGTTGCTATCACCTCACCGGCGGTTGTTCAAATCCTTATACCTCAAACACATCAGACAACCACTTTACATATGGCCCTGCCGATACTTGCACGGAGGTAACAGGGTGTAACAGCTCTCAAGATGGCTCAACAACACAAAACACATATAACAGCACATATTTTGATGTAAGATCGGTCCCAAACGGCGGCTGGGTGTGCTACTATACAAACTCTTGTAAGAGTCCATATGTCTCAACTTGTTCGGCTACAGGCCAAAAGCTTTCAAACACTCAAACGGCATATTCCGGCGGGCCGACATGCGGCACCTGCACATGTGACACATCAGCCGGCTACTATTCTTTAGGCTTCTGTCCCGAAAGCCTAGTCTGTACTGCGGTTGGCGAGTGCGAAGATGCTGAGGCCTCATGCAATGCCTCAAATGGTTACTATGACAGCAACACAGATGAACACTTTAGCTTTGGTGATGCTGTTTCTAAAACAGTCGAGCTTGGTATAAATAAAACTTGCTACAAGGTCACAGGTTGTAACACAACAAAAGATTATATATCAGGTGCTTGCCCTGAAGGAACATATCCGTATAATGAAGATAAAAAAGGAGGATTCACTTGTTATAAATGCGGATCATGTGTTCCGCCGGCAGGTTCTGCAGCTAGCGGCGAATGTCCGACAGGTTATAAGAGCTCAACAACAGTGACAGGCAACTGCGGCGGCATAACATACTATGCTTGTGAGTGCGACAGCAACAACGGATATTATACACAATCTCAAAAAGAAGCAACAACTGGTGTCACCTTTAACACGCATGCCAACACCGGCTACCCGACTTGCTATACTTTTGCTTCTTGCGCAGCAGGTTGGTCAGCAGGTTCTGCTATCGATGATGGTTTGGTTGGCAATATTTTTGTTTCATCTTCTTTAACCAGCATTACAAAAACTGACAAATCCTCAGAAGCTTGTTATCAAATTTCAGGTTGCGAGAGCCCTTATGTTAACCGTGTGTGCACTTCTTCAGAAGAACAATTCGGTCAACCTTATGTTGCCCCGAACAATTCTTCTGTCACATGCCGTGAATGCAGAACGATCCCTCTTTGCCCCATTCCGCAGGTTTGTAACTATGTCACAACCTCCGTTTCAAACGGTTCTGTTGTTTATAACTTCAACACAACTTCCTTTAATGCAGATATTTCAGCATATAACACATGTATGGGTGATTTCACCAAAACGGCAGGCTGCTCAGATATTGGCGCTTCTGCTTCCGCTTCCGGATCTATTACAGCACCTAACGGTGAAAAGTGTAATCCTAATGAATCTTCTTGCGGAGCATCGTGCAATTCGTCATTAGCTTCTGATGCCACAACAACAAAGCCGACACCGGTGGCAGGATATAACTTTGACAGCGTTTCTACCTCAGACGGAATTTGTTATTATAACATTTCGCCGAAAACCTGTGCTGAGCAAACCTCAAACGCTTATCCTTATGAAACTCAACAAACCTGTTCTTCAAAGCAGACATCTAAGTCTTCTCCTTCAATGTATTATGTCGGTGCTTCACAAATATATTGTTGGTCTGATTGTCAGTGCAACGAAACTTTGGGTTATTATGCTTCTAATCCGAATACAACAGGTATGATTTGGAGCCAGGATTCTTCATCTGGTTGCTACCGTGCAACCGGTTGTGATTGGCAAAACAATTGGAATTCTTCAGCCTCTTTCTACCAAGATTATGATAATACGGCAACATATTTAGATAACGGAACTAAGAAAACCTGTTACCATTTCACAGGCTGCAAATATCCGTATCGTCTGCAAGATATGAGACCTGATTACTTTGAGATTGATGAAATAGGCGCAGCTGCCGGTGAAACATGTTATTACGAATATGAGTGTAATGTCGGGTATGATATACCTTCTGGAGCAAACCTTGCCAACTATGACTATGCCACATCTGCTTTTGGCCTAAAATGCGGCAAGCTTGCCTGCGATAATGTTGCAG
>DPKR01000021.1 GCA_003542415.1 Alphaproteobacteria bacterium
CCCAAAGCAAAACGCGAAGCTATATACACGCTTTATGCTTTTGTTTCACACCTTGACAACATTGCCGATATGAATATTCCGACAACCGAAAAACAAGATTTGCTGAAAGCTTGGAAAATCGAACTCGATAATATTTATGATAAAAAAGTGCCGCAAACGCATATCGGGCGAAAAATTTATAAAAACTGTATGCGTTTTAAAATTCAAAAAGAAGATTTGAAACCTATTTTAGAATCTGTGATGCTTGATTGCCCGAAGCCGATCCAGGCGCCTTCTCAGGAAATGTTTGAAAAATATTGCTACGGCGCAGCTGTTATCCCGGTTTATATCACGCTCCTTATTATGGGCGAAATGAAAGAAGCAAGCATGCGAACACTTGCTACAAACTTTGGTAAAGCGATGGAAATCACAAACATTTTGCGAAACATTAAAGATGACGCATTAAAGGGACATCTTTATATTCCAAAGGAGTTGCTTGAAACAGCCGGTATTTCTTCAACTGACCCAATGGCTGTTGTGACAGATAAAAACCTGACATTTGCACGCGAAAAACTGGCCAAAGAAGCCACAGTTTGCTTTGCAAAAGCACACAAAATGATCAGCGCTTCAAACAAAAAAACGACAAGACCTTTGCGATTTATTTTCCATATATATAAACGCTATTTTGACATTATGCTTGCACGCGGTTTAGAGGTGATGTCACCCAAACCGCAAATCAAACCGACAGACAAGCTGATGATTGCGTTTAATACTGTTTTTGATCGTATGTAAAATTTCTGTGAGAAACAAAAATTAAACGCTTTATAATAAGATAATATCTTATATGCTTTCTTTAACAATAACCGCTTAAAAGAAAGGATTTTTGAATATGTCAAAATTTTATAAAGCATTGATGCTCACAACATTGATGATGCCGGCAATGGCTTTTGCTGAAGATGCAAATGAGGAAATTGCAAACGCAAGTTCGCTCACCGCAAATTTGAAACGTATTGCTTTGCAATATAATCAAAACTCAGTCACCAACAGAGAAGACCCGAACTATCCGGGAACTTTTACATCAGATGAGCAAGAGGTTTTTACGGGCATTTTTGACGGAAATATTGAATACAACAACGAATCGCTCGTTTGGCTCAACAGCTTATTTATGGAATACGGCAGAAGCGAATCAGATAAAAACGGCGAAAAAACAAAAAGTGAAAACGCCGACAAGATTTTGCTGACCACGGATTATACACACAAAATATGGAAACTTGAAGAAGGTATTGTAGGCCCCTTCGTTAACTTGGGTTATCAAACCGAATTTACAGAGTTCAAAGACGCTGAAGACGGCGAAAAATATCGCACCAAAATTTTGCGCGGAAAAGCTGGTTTGAAACTTTATGAAGGCAAATATTTTAAAGAACTTTATGCTGCTGCTGTTGAAGAAGCTGATTTTACATATGGCGACACAAATATGAAAACAGCCGGCGAAGTTGGATACAAGTTTGAATATCAAGTCAGAGATGATATGAAATTTGTTTCGGACGGTTATTTCAGAAAGTTTTTTATTTATGACAAATATCGCAATACGGATTTCAAATATGAAGCCGAAACAAACAACCGTTTAGATGTGACGATTGTCGGAAACTTCTCTTTTGCACCGTTTGTGAACTACAAAATTGCAAAAACACGCGGCGCAGAAAAATATCGCAGCAACACAACGGTCGGCTTGTCGCTCGGCTATCAGACAGATTATAAGTTTTGGTAAAAAAAAGAAAGCGGCCCAAAGGCCGCTGTTCTTATGAGTGTTTTTCCTTCCATTCTTTCAAGGTTTGAACAGTGGCAAGATACATCTTTGCCTCTGTGTATTGATGAAGGAACTGCTCTTTCTCCGCTGAGAGAGGAATTCTTTGTAGCTCCATTTTGGCCGCCAGACGAGGTCTTTCAACTTCTTTTGAAATCGTCTCCATTTGCCAATTTTTGGAGACAACAATTGCCGTCTCGTTTTCATAGTAGGCGGCATACGCAGAAATAAAAGCCCATTCTTCTTCTGAAATAGGAATCTGTTTACCCCCGTATTCGAGGGTAACTTTCTCACTTTTTTGCAGGTACTCTGTAATGAGGGTATCAGCCCGGGCATTCAACGCCAAGGCATCATATTTTTCCTCATACTCTTTGATGAGCTGATTTGCTCTGTGAGTCTGGCAAGAGCAGATAAGACTCGCAACAAGGGCGAATAAAAAGATAATCTTTTTCATATATACATAATTTTTAATTGTTTTCTAGGTTTGAATTTAGCATATTTTGGAAATTTTGTCAATATATTTTTTTATCAACATAAATAAAAATTCGGAGAACAGGTCAGATAAAGTAGAAATAAAAAAGCAACTAAAAACGCAGATAGCGTGTGCAGATAATAAGAAATACTTTTTTAAGCGACAGAAGTGTAGTTAAACCTACATGACTTAGCTTAAAAAAGTATTTCTGTATTAGATGCCAGCTAGATGCGTTTTTATATTTCGGCGGTCATAATGTTGCGCCGACCCTCAAGACTTTCATCTATAAAATCAAGCTGTTCAATAACCATTGGGTTATCTTTGAATTTTTCACGGGCAAGCTTAACGCGTTCTTCAAATGTGCCGTCTTTGCCTTTGAAGATATACATATAAGCATGTGTAATGGATTTGACTGTCTTTTCATCAAAGCCGCTACGTTTCAAACCAATAACATTCAAACCTCTTAATTTGCCTCTGTCGCCAGTGACAATACCAAACGGGATAACATCGCGCGTAACACCGGACAAGCCGCCGATCATCGCTTTGCGGCCGATACGACAGAACTGGTGAACGGCGCAGTTGCCGCCCAAAATAGCGCCGTCACCGACACGAACGTGTCCACCAATAACGGCATTGTTTGTCATAATCACATTATTACCCACAACACAATCATGAGCAATGTGAGAATTGACCATAAACATACCGTCATCACCGACAATCGTGATCAGCTTTTGAGGCTCTTCACCTTTAATCGGGTTTTGACCTTTTGGAGTGCCGGCATGCATTGTCACATTTTCGCGGATAACATTGCGTTTGCCGATCACAAGTTTTGCACCTTCTTGAAATTCATTGCCGTGATCTTGCGGACCTGTGCCCAAGCAAGCGCCCGGAAAAACAACAGTCCCCTCGCCGATTGTTGTATCGCCATAAACAGTTACACGAGCAATCAATTTTACATTTTCACCGATTTTGGCTTTTGAGCTGATAAAGCAGAAAGGGCCGATTTCAGCAGTTGATGCAATTTGCGCACCGTCTTCGACAACGGCCAACGGATGAATATTTGCCATTTTTTATAATCCTTTATTTATTAGTCCAATACTTTTACCACAATAAGAAAAAACACTCTTTTTGTAAAAACACAATGCGTAACGAAATGTTACATGTGCATAAAGATTATCTGCATGATTTGCATTTTTTTGGTCTTGACAAGATGTGAAAAAATGATAAATTTGTCCATAGAATTTTTATTTTCATGTCTATATTGTCTCACTCTAAATTTATATGCATTATGAAAAAGTTTATGTTTGCGGCATGTATTGCTGCGTTAGCTTTTTTTGCTACATCGTGCTACCGCTCGGTTGTAACACCTCTTGGCGATGATTTGGCATCGTTTACCAAAAAAGTTGATCAAACAGAGTATGTCGGTGTCAAAAACACGGCAAATAATGTTGTGGTCATCGATCCCGTTTATGAGGTTGTGCACTACAAACTCGGCTACATTTTGGCAGCAAAGAACAACGATTTTGCCGTTTTTGACAACACCGGTGTGCGCTACTTTGAAGACATCAAAATCAATGAAGCCTCTGCCGGCAAAGACTACTTTATTTTCGGCACAACGCGCGGAAAATATTTTTATTTGCCTCACAGAGAGCTTTGCGGTCCGGCATCAAGTTTTACGTATTACCCCGGTCTGTTCCTGCTCTTTGCCCAAAACTCAGACGGTTCTTATGGCGTATATGAACCCGATTCGGGAGATGTTGTTTTAGAGCAAAAGTACAAAAGCATCATCTACGCTTTCACAGATGCAGATCAATCCGCATTTTATGTCAGCAACGGTAAAACGACCAAAAAAATCGTCAACGGTTTACAAAAGCCTTTGAGCAACGCCGGCTTGAACGCGATGAAAAAAGAAGCAACTGCCAACAAAACGCCGTGGCCTAAAGACGGCATCGGCGTCGTGAAAGTCAAAACACTTCGCTAAAGCACTAAAAAAACAAACCCTCGTTTTTGCGAGGGTTTTGTTTCAAAAAAAGGGACTTAGCCGAAGCTAAATCCCCTTTCAGGAGTTAAAAATGAATTCTCTATTTATTTGGGTTCATCACAAAGTGTATATGTCTCATCAAACTTGCATTCTACAACTTTATTACACCAAGAAGATTTATCTTCTTTCGTAAAGCCCATGGATGCACAATCGTAATTCACGCATTTGCGATAGCGAATATCATACGGACAAAAAATATAGCGAGAATCATCTGTTCCACACGCCACGTTATAGCCTAAATAATAGCCGAGCTTTTCACAATCAGGCAGAGCCGTGCATGTTTCAGCATACGAAAGTGCAGGTTTTAAACAAAACATCAACATCAGAAAAAATATCTTTTTCATGCTTTTTTCCCTTTCTTCGAGTTGTATTTTGACACAACTTGAAATGAAAATCAAGCTTTTTTTGTATTAATCGCTGCCTTGATGAATGAAACAAAAAGCGGATGCGGCGCAAAAGGTTTGGATTTGAGCTCAGGGTGAAACTGAACACCGATAAACCACGGGTGATCCGGTCTTTCAACAATTTCGGGCAAAAGACCGTCCGGCGATTTGCCGGAAACAAGCATTCCGTTTTGTGCTAAAGTGTTTTCAAAAGAGATATTGACTTCATAGCGATGTCTATGACGTTCCGAAATTTCAGAGCAGCCGTAGATTTCTTTTGCCTTTGTTCCATCTTTTAACACGCAAGGATAAGCTCCCAAACGCATTGTACCGCCTAAATCACCATCTTTCGACCTTGTTTGTTTTTCTCCTTCTTTTTGCCACTCGGTCATCAAGCCGACAACAGGCGTACAAGTCGGATTGAACTCTGTTGTATCAGCATCTTGAATACCGGCAACATTGCGCATTGTTTCAATCACGGCCATTTGCATGCCAAAACAAATGCCTAAAAACGGAATCTGATGTTCCCTTGCATATGTGATGGCATTGATTTTACCTTGTGTGCCGCGTTTGCCAAACCCACCCGGCACAATAATCCCCTGAATGTCTTTGAGATATCTTTCAGGTTCATCTTTTTCCAAAAGCTCGGAATCAATCCATGAAATATCAGCCTTATATTGATTGGCAATAGCACCATGTTTGATCGCTTCATGAAGCGATTTGTATGCCTCTAAAAGCTGTGTGTATTTTCCGACAACCGCAATTTTGACGTTTCCTTTCGGGTTTTGACAAACATCAACAATATGCTGCCACTTGCTCAAATCCGTATGGTGCTCATTGCACTCAATACCGAAATGGTTGCAAACGGCGCGGTCAATGCCTTCTTTTGCATAAGCAAGCGGGACTTCGTAAATGTTTGAGACGTCAAGCGCCGTAATCACATTTTCTTCTTTCACATTGCAAAAGAGCGCCAATTTGCGTTTTTCATTTTGCTCAATGGCAATTTGACTGCGGCACAATAGCATATCAGGCTGAATACCATATTCTTGAAGTTTTTTAACAGAGTGTTGCGTCGGTTTAGTTTTGAGCTCTCCTGCCGTCGGGATGTATGGCAACAACGTTAAGTGCACAAACATCACACGCTCACGCCCTAAATCATACGCAATTTGGCGGATAGCCTCCAAATAAGGCTGACCTTCAATATCACCAACTGTGCCGCCGATTTCGCACAAAACAAAATCTTCATCTGTTAAATGAGATAAAATAAAATCTTTAATTTCATTTGT
>DPKR01000131.1 GCA_003542415.1 Alphaproteobacteria bacterium
GTTGGTGATGAAGGCGGTTTTGCACCGAATTTGAAAACAGCTGAAGAAGCTTTAACATTTATTGTGAAAGCTATTTCTGATGCGGGATATAAACCGGGTGAGGATGTATTTATCGCGCTTGATGCTGCATCATCCGAATTTTATGAAAACGGAAAATATGAGATGAAAGGTGAGGGTAAATCTTATACTTCAGCTCAAATGGTTGAATATTACAAAGGTTTATGCGATAAATTCCCGATTTTCTCAATTGAAGACGGTATGGCTGAAGATGATTGGGAAGGCTGGAAAATGCTCACCGATACTTTAGGAAATCGTATTCAACTCGTTGGTGATGATTTGTTTGTGACAAATCCGAAGAGATTGGCAATGGGTATTGAAAAAGGTGTTGCAAACTCAATTTTGGTTAAAGTCAACCAAATCGGCACATTAACCGAAACAATGCGCGCTGTTGAACTCGCACAACGCAATAAATATACAGCTGTTCTTTCACACCGCTCAGGTGAAACGGAAGATTCAACAATTGCAGATATTGCTGTTGCAACAAACTGCGGTCAAATCAAGACAGGTTCTATGTCAAGAACAGACCGTATGGCAAAATATAATCAGCTTATTCGTATTGAAGAAGAATTGGGAGATATGGCAATTTATGCCGGTCGCTCAATTTTGAAAAAATAAGATTGATTGATAAAAAAAAGAAAGCACCTTTTAAGGTACTTTCTTTTTTTTTAAATAAATTATCTTTCAGAGTTATTATATCTTTGGATACTTACATTTAATGTATCACGAAAAGTATCTTTAGGTTCATAAACAACAAAATGTCTGCTACGAATTTCATCATTTATACGTCTTAATTCTTCATTATTTGCTAAACTATATTGTGCAGCATTTTGTTTATCTCTCATCATACGGACAGCTGGAGGCTCTCCATATTTTTCCCTAATAGGCGTTGTAATATTTTTTGTATAATGATCAAAATCTCTCGGGTATTGTGCAATAAGATCTTTAACTTCTACAGGAGGTTCAACACCAACTGCTTCACATGCATAATAAAGCTCACAAACAGCGTTTATTGAAGGAGTTCTTTTATTAGGTTGATTTGGATGTGTTTTTGCATATTCTCTCATTTCAGAAAGTCTGATATCACACATATTTTGAACAATATTTTGAACACTTAAATCATCACCGCATCCATTTTTAATATTTTCAATACCGGAACCATGTGAACCGAGATGAACAATACATGTTTGAACTTCAACAGGATAGGTATGTATATCCGGAAAATATTGAATTGCTTTTAAACAATCATCATCATTATCAAGTTTGAAAAGTTTTTCTGCTTGAGCTGTTGTTAAACTTGTCATTTTAGGATAAGTAATAACTTCTACACCATTTATTTTTTCCGTTTTATATGTGTTATGTTGAAAAGCATAAACCATAGCATCATATTCTCTACCGGCTTGTTCTGAATTTATACCAATATCTCCCATTGTCCTTATATGTCTTCTTCTATATTTTGCAATTTCATCATCAGTCATATTAGGTCTGAAAACTAAATGCCCAGCACCAATTGTTGGATAGCCTTTTGAATCTATATAAGCATTTAAGACAGCTCCTGAACATCTTCTGCTACCATAAGTCATAAAGCAAACATTTAATAAATCTTCTTTATTTTCTGTTACATTAGCCATTACTGTATCCTCCATAAAACATATTTTTATAATATTTTTATATTAACATAAAAATGATGTTTTATCAATAAAAATCAGGTTAAAGTTTTATGACATAATAAGTGAAAAAAATTAAAGATTTTCTTTTGATTTAAGTTGACCGCAAGCAGCTAAAATATCTTGACCTCTCGCCACACGGACCGGGCAGGCAAAACCGGCTTTATTTAAAATATCGGCAAACTTTTTGATATTTTCGGTTTTTGAGGGTTTAAACTCACATCCGGGCCACGCGTTAAAAGGAATAAGGTTAAAAGTGGCACGGATTTTGTGTTTTTTCAAAATATCAACCAATTCGTGAGCGTTTTCAAGCGAGTCATTAACACCGTCAAGCATGATATATTCAAAGGTAATATAACGACTACCGTCTTTTGATTGATATTTTTGGCATGCTTCTAAAATTTGTTCAATATTATAAACCTTATTAATCGGCATAATTTGGTTGCGGATTTGATTGTTAGGTGCATGAAGAGATATTGCCAAACGAACACCGGTTTTTTCCAGAACAGGATTGATTTCAGGCACAATGCCGCAAGTTGACATTGTGATTCGGCGTCTGGAAATGGCGATTCCGTCACCATCAGATAAGATGTTAAGGGCTTTAATAACATTTTCGACATTTTTCAAGGGTTCACCCATACCCATCACCACGATATTTGAAAGATAACGAGTTTGATCTGTAGGGCTCGGCCACTCATGATAAGCATCACGTGCAACCATAAACTGAGAAACAATTTCGCCGGCTGTTAAATTACGGGTGAGTTTTTGAGAACCTGTGTGGCAAAATTTGCACCCCATAGCACAGCCAACTTGTGTGGAAATACAAACAGCGCCTCTGTCAAGCTCGGGAATATAAACCGTTTCAACGCGCTCGCCGTCAGAAAACTCCAAAAGCCATTTATGTGTTTTGTCTTGAGATATTTGTTCGGTAACGATTTTTGGGCGCGCTAAAACAAATGTATCTTTAAGTTTTTGGCGCAAATCTTTGGAAAGGTTTGTCATTTCATCAAAGTTTTGAGCACCTTGAAAATAAAGCCATTGCCAAATTTGCTTGACGCGAAAAGGTTTTTCACCGATTTTATTCAAAAAATCAGTAAGTTCGTCTTTTGATAAACCGATAATTTCAGTTTTTTGCATTATTTTTTACCGCATTTGGCGTTGATAGCTTTATAAGCTCTGGCAAAACCTTTTAGGGAATAGGTGTCTTT
>DPKR01000100.1 GCA_003542415.1 Alphaproteobacteria bacterium
ACACCGTCTTATTTTAATATCTTCTAAGGTGTTAATAGTTCAAAACTTTTGCTTGAAAAATTAAGTTGCTCGGCACTATATTAAAACAGCTTAAAACAATGAAGGGCAAAAGGTCGGTTTATTTGCCAACCCGGTCAGATTCGGAAGAAAGCAGCCGTAACAAATATTGCTGAGGTTTTTGCCCCTTCGCCTTTAAAGAGAAAAAATGTCTGAAACCGAAAGTCAATATGTCGTTTTAGCGCGAAAATATCGCCCGCAAGTGTTTGAAGATTTGCTCGGGCAAGACGCTCTTGTTCAGACCTTAAAAAACGCCATTGAAAACAATCGTTTGCACCATGCCTATATTTTAACGGGCATACGAGGTGTCGGCAAAACAACAACCGCCCGCCTCATTGCGCGCGCTTTAAATTGCACCGGCCTTGACGGCAAAAGCGGTCCAACGATTCGCCCTTGCGGACAGTGTGAAAATTGCAAAGCAATTGCGGCAGGCCGCCACATTGATGTTTTAGAGCTTGATGCCGCTTCCCGAACAAGCGTGGATGACATCCGAGAGCTCCTTGCCGGTGTGCAGTATAAACCGACCAATGCGCGCTATAAAATATACATCATCGATGAAGTGCATATGCTTTCAAAAGGTGCTTTTAATGCGCTTTTAAAAACTTTGGAAGAACCGCCCGCACACGTCAAATTTATTTTTGCAACAACAGAAATCCGCAAAGTTCCGGTCACCATTTTATCCCGTTGCCAACGTTTTGATTTAGAGCGCCTGACGATAGAAACCCTTTTAGAGCTCTTCCATAAAGTCTTGAAAGCCGAAAACATTGAAGCGGATGAAGAGGCCTTGCAAGTTGTTGCCAAAGCCTCAGACGGTTCAGCGCGTGACGGGCTGTCCATGCTTGATCAGGCAATTGTTTTAGGTGGCGGCAAAATCAAATTTGAAACCGTCAAAGAAATGATTGGTTTGGCTGATCGCACACAAACGCTTGCTCTGTTTGAAAATCTCGTCAACGGTGACATGCAAAAAGTTTTGGAAAATGTTGCAAACCAGTACCAACACGGCGCCAACCCGCAAATCATCTTAAAAGATTTGATTGAAATTGTCCATATGATTGCCAAATCGCGCATTGTGCCAAACTCCTTAAAATCTGCTTTGATGGGTGAAAACGAGCGAATTTTATGCGAAAAACTTTCAAAAGAAGTGCCGATTTCCATCTTGTCAAAAATCTGGCAAATGATGATTAAAGGCTTGTCTGAAATAAACAATGCCCCCCTGCCGCGCGATGCGCTTGAAATGGTTTTGATTCGCATTGCCTACAGCGCCAATTTGCCGACACCTTCCGAAATTTTGGAAGAATTAAAAAAAAAACCGCTGACAGATAACGCTCTTTCAACAAAGCCAAAGCCGCAGCAAACATCTTTTTCAGCCCCTTTTCATCAATCAAAGGCTGAACAAAGCACAGACTCATCGTCAGCCAATAGCTCCATTCAAACAATTCAAGATTTGCTTTTCTTTCTTGAAAACACCAAAAAGCTTCTTTTGCTATACACCTTAAAAAATGACACAAACATCACCCATTTTGAAAGCGGACATATTTCCATCACATTGAGTGAAAATATTGCTTCCGATTTCCTGTCAAACTTTAAGAAAGCCCTTAAAGAAGCAACCGGAGAAAACTGGCTGATAGATGTCGAATACGGCACTTTGTCCGAAACAATAGCCGACGAAGAAAAATCAGCACTTGAAAACGACAAAAGACAGATATCCGAATATCCGCTTGTCAAAGCTATTTTGGCGGAATTTAAGGGTGCCAAATTTGACACCGTTTTGCACGCCGATGAACAACAAACATCTGAAAACGATGATGATTTAACCAACAACTTAGAAGAGGAATATGAATAATGTTTAACATGCAAGGTCTTGTCAAACAAGCACAAATGATGCAGCAACGCATGAAAGAAACCCAAGAAAAATTGGCTCTTGAGGAGCGCGAAGGCACATCAGGCGGCGGTCTTGTCAAAGTCACATTAAACGGCAAAAACGAAATGAAAAAAATCAGCATTTCCCCCGAACTCATCAACAAGGAAGAAATTGATGTTTTGGAAGATATGGTCTTAGCGGCTTATAACGATGCCCATCAAAAAATCGATTCAATGCAGGAAGATGGAATGCGCGAGGCAACAGGCGGCGTCAATTTCGGCGGCTTAAAAATTCCGTTTTAAGAGATAAAAATTGAAATCGGATATTGACATTTTAATCAAGCAAATTGCAAAACTTCCCGCGCTCGGCACGCGCTCGGCGCGCCGCATTGTTTTGCATCTTCTTAAAAACAGACAAACCCACCTTGAACCTTTAATCGAGTCTTTGCAAAGTTTAAGCGCAAACATCAAAACCTGCCCCATATGCGGCAATTTTGACACATCGGATATTTGTTCCGTTTGTGCCGATTTAAAGCGCGATTCAAAATTGATATGCGTTGTGCAAGATGTCACAGATTTGTGGGCAATGGAGCGCGCCGGTTTCTTTAAAGGAAAATATCATGTTTTGGGCGGTGTTTTATCTGCAATTGAAGGCGTTTTGCCGCAAGATTTAAATGTTGAAACCCTGCTTTCACGTATCAAAACGGATAACGTTCAAGAAGTTATTTTAGCGCTTCCCGCAACGGTAGACGGGCAAATTACCGCGCAATATCTGATTTCAAAAATCAAACCGCTTAACATCAAAATTTCGACACTCGCCTTAGGGCTTCCGGTCGGGGCTGAGCTTGATTATATGGATGACGGCACAATTGAAATGGCGCTTTCATCGCGCAAAGAGGTATAGAAAGGAAAAAACAATGGCAAAAGTTTTAGTCATCGGCGGCGCAGGCTATATCGGCAGTCATGTCGTTTTGGAGCTTTTAGAAAAAAATCACCAAGTTGTTGTGTTTGATAATCTTTCAACCGGTCAAAAAATCAACCTTTTTGAAAAAGCCGAATTTATTCAAGGTGATATTTTAGATTTAAAAGCGCTTGAAAGTGCAATGAGCCAAAACATAGATGCCGTCATTCACATGGCAGCTTTAAAAGCCGTCGGTGAGTCAATGGCAAAGCCCGAAGTTTATGCCATAAACAACATCATAGGCGGCGTCAACATTTTAAACGCCATGTCGAAATGCGGCGTAAAAAACATTGTTTTTTCTTCCTCTGCCGCTGTTTACGGCATGCCAAAATATATGCCGCTTGATGAAAAACACCCCAAGTCCCCGATCAATTTTTACGGCTATACCAAAAGTTTCTTTGAAGATCTGATGGGCTGGTATCAACAGCTCAAAGGCATCAACTTCATTGCTCTTCGCTATTTTAATGCTGTCGGCTATGACGCCTTAAAACGCGTCAAAGGCAAAGAAAAATCCCCGCAAAATTTGCTGCCCATTATCATGGAGGCCGCTACCGGCAAACGTGATGGTTTTTCAATTTTCGGGCAGGATTACGAAACAAAAGACGGCACATGCGAACGCGACTATATCCATGTTTCGGATCTGGCAACCGCGCATGAAAAAGCCATCAAATATCTGCTTGAACACCAAAAGTCGCATATTTTAAATTTAGGCACAGGCACTGCAGTTTCGGTCAAACAAATTGTTGAGGCCACAGAGCAAGTCATCGGCAAACCCCTAAAATATACCTATGCGCCTCGCCGCCCGGGCGATCCGGCAAAACTTATCGCCTCATCTTCTTTGGCAGAGCAAATTTTAGGCTGGAAGCCGAAATACACTTTCATCAAAGACATTATTCAAACCGCATGGAACATGGAAAATTAAACATCAACAGTCATCCCTCGATTGCTTAAAGCAATCGTCAAGGGATCTACAAATTATATAAAAAGGATTAAAGTTATGAATCTCGATTTTTTCTCTAACACACACGCCATTTTATCACAAAACATGATGTGGACCATCTTCGGCATATCTGTTATTGTCCTTCTTGCGCTTGACCTGTTCGGTTTCAACCGCAAAAACGAAGAACCACACTTTTGGCACACTTTTTGGGTTTGCATTTTTTATATCGTAATTGCCATTTTGTTCGGCTTTTTTGTGATGTATGAAGAGGGGGCAGATAAAGGCATGCTTTATTTCACGGGCTACCTTTTGGAAAAAAGCCTGTCGCTTGATAACATCTTTGTCATGTCGGTTATTTTCTCATCAATCGGCGTGCCGTCAAAATACCAACACCGCGTCCTGTTTTGGGGCATTTTAGGCGCGCTTGTCATGCGCGGTATCATGATTTTCTTAGGCGAAGCTTTAGTCTCTCGTTTTCATTGGGTTTTATATATCTTCTCAATCTTTTTGATTTATACCGGCGCTCATATGCTTTTTCAAAAAGAAGAAGAAAAACCGTTTAAGGAATCAAAGGTTTATAAAATTCTTTCAAAATTTTTCCATGTCACCCATGAAATCCACGGCGAGCATTTTCTTGTCAAAGAAAACGGCAAATGGCATATCACCCCGCTTTTGTTTGCCTTGTTTGTCATCGAAACGATGGATGTCATTTTTGCTTTTGACTCAATTCCCGCCATTTTCCTTGTCACACAAGATGTTTTCATTGTCTACACCTCAAACATCTTTGCCATTTTAGGCTTGCGTGCGCTTTATTTCTTGCTTGCCGCAATTGTCAACAAGTTCATATATTTAAAACCGGCATTGTCAATCATCTTAATTTTCATCGGCTTAAAGATTTTTGCACCGCATCTCGGTTTTGAAATTAAAACATGGCAGTCTTTAACCTTCACAATGCTGATGTTAACGGGCGCAATCCTTCTTTCTGTCTTCAAACAAAAGAAAGCTTAAAAAAATGCATCTTAAAGGCTCTTTATGCAAGCCCTTAAAAAATTGTTTGCAATAACTTTCTTTTTGGCATAACATTGCTTCAAAAGAATATGAAGGAGGCTTTTCATGAACTATCCAATTTTCATTTTATGGGGCATCATCGGCTATTTCTTGGGCTCAATCCCTTTCGGTCTTGTTTTAACGCGCTTAGCCGGTTATGGTGATATCCGCAAAATCGGCTCGGGCAACATCGGTGCTACCAACGTTTTACGCACAGGCAACAAAACCCTTGCCCTGCTCACCGTCCTTTTAGATGCTTTCAAAGCAGGTTTTGCCGCTTATTTAGCCTATCGCTTCACCCCTAATAACGAATACTACTTTTTAGATTATGCCTCCCACATCAACACCATCGCTTCTTTAACAGCGGGCACATGCGGCATCTTGGGCCATATGTTCCCCGTTTGGCTCAACTTTAAAGGCGGCAAAGGCATTTCATCAGCCTTAGGTTTGTTGCTTGTCACCTATTGGCAAATCGGCGTCATTGCTTTGCTGATTTGGCTTTTTATGGCATTTACCTTCCGTTATTCGTCTTTGTCTGCCATCACGGCGGCTGTTTTTGTGCCGTTTATCACCTTTTTGCTTGCACCTCCGGTTTATGTTTATTTCTACACTTTTGTTGTTGCACTTGTTCTCTTCAAACATCGTTCCAACATCAAACGCTTAATCAAGGGTGAAGAGAGCAAAATCACATTCAAGAAAAAAGCATAAACACTGTGCCAAACAACCTTACAAGCTATATCCGCCTCATTTTAACCGAAAACATCGGTCCTGTTTCATTCTATAAATTTTTAGAAAAATACGGCTCTGCCGAAGAGGCGCTGAAAGCCCTTTCTTTGAAAAAAGATGTCTGTCCATTAAGCCGTGCCGAAGCTGAAATAAAAAATGCACAAAAGGCCGGCATTGAAATTCTTTCTTTTGATGATCCTCGCTATCCCTTATCCTTAAAAGAGCTCAATGATGCACCGCCGATTTTATACGCCAAAGGCAACCTTGATTTGCTTTCCTATCCTGCGAGCATCGCTGTTGTCGGCTCGCGCAACGCTTCAATTCAAGGGCGCAAAATTGCCTCCCGCATAGCATATGATTTAACAAATGCAGATGTCTTGATTGTTTCGGGGCTTGCGCGCGGCATAGATAGTGCCGCCCACAAAGGCGCCATGTATGCAAAATCAGAGCACGGTCCAACCATCGCCGTCTTAGGCACAGGTGTTGATGTTTGCTACCCCAAAGAAAATCAAGAACTCTATAACAAAGTTGCCTCACAGGGCTTGCTCTTATCGGAGTTTGCCTTAGGCTCTGAGGCCAACATCTCAAACTTTCCGCGCCGTAACAGAATTGTTTCTGCTTTGAGCATGGGTGTTTTGGTTGTTGAGGCTTCTTTAAATTCCGGTTCGCTGATCACCGCGCGTTTAGCCTTAGAACAGGGCAAAGACGTTTTTGCCGTTCCGGGCTCCCCGATAGAGAACAAATCAGCAGGCTGTAACAAGCTCATCAAAGAGGGTGCGCTTTTAACCGAAAGCGCGGATGACATTTTGCAAACCCTTGCCCTAACGCAAAATCGCACATTAAAAACTTTTCAAAATGCAAGCACAAAAGCAAAACCTCTTGACAACAGCAAAAAAGAAGACAATATTACCGAGCAGAAAAAAAGCGATATTAAGAATGTTGAAATTCTTGAAATCATCGGCACATCAGGCATTGAAACAGATGAGCTCATACGCCACTTAAAAGCAGACGCAAGCGATGTCCTCATCTTGATAACCGAGCTTGAGCTTGAGGGGTTGGTTTCAAAAACAAACGGCAGCTTTCTTAATTTAACAAAACAAGGATTGAGAGCAATAAAATGAAACTCGTTGTAGTCGAATCTCCGGCAAAAGCCAAAACAATCAACAAATATTTAGGCTCAGATTATAAAGTCTTGGCAAGCTTCGGCCACATCCGAGACCTGCCCTCGAAAGACGGCTCTGTCAA
>DPKR01000139.1 GCA_003542415.1 Alphaproteobacteria bacterium
ATAAATATTGGAAAATACGAAAACTCGAGAGTGATTATAGACTATTTATCTAGTTATTTTGATTGGTATAACAATAAGAGAATTCACAGATCATTAGAAGATAGAAGTCCGCAAGAAGTAGAAAATAAATGGCTTAGCAACCAAAATGGATAATTTTGATTTATCCATTATTTATTTATAAATAAAACGACTTCCCTTTGGTTGGAAAGTCGTATGTATCATGCTTGGTGATCCCAACGGGATTCGAACCCATATTACCACCGTGAAAGGGTGATGTCCTAACCTTTAGACGATGGGACCATCATCAAAGTCAAAGGCATATATAAATGTATTTTTCTTATCCGTCAAGAACTTTTTTTATATTTTTTAATTTTTCTTGTTCTGTTGCTCAATCATTTCGCTTAAATGCACAAGCTTCAAACCCTTTTCTTCAAGCGTTTGAACCCAATCTTTCAAAGCCTTATATGTTTCGCTTTTTGCGTGCCCGATTGCAACGGCATATCCCTGCTTTGCGGCTATTTCCTCCGTTTCTTTGAGCTGTTCCATAACATATTCATAATCGTTTTCATTGTCCAAAAACACATCGCGTTCAATATATTGAACCCCTTCCATTTGAGCAACTTGAAATCCTTGTGAATATTGCGATGTTTTAGAATCTAAAAAGAACAACCCTTTTTCTTTCAAAACATTCATCACCACATCAAGCTTTGCCGCACTTTCCGTAAAACGGCTGCCCATATGGTTGTTAATTCCCTTCAAATCAAAACCCTCAAATTTTGAAAGCATATTCAAAAAGCTTTCTCTGATTTCTTCATCGCTCATGCTGATTTTAAGCGTATCCGGAGCCAAATCTGCTTCAACTTTCGGCTCCATCGGCGTGTGCATAATAATTTCATGCCCCGCAAGCTTTGCCCCTTCGCAAAATGTATCCAAATCTTTTCCATATGTCAAAAAGGAAGAAGTCAAAGGAGCCTCAATGCTGATGATCTCGCGTGTATGTTGCGGGCTGATTCCCATATCATCAATCACAATGACAACATATTTTTGCGTTTTTGGCAGCAAAGCCTCTGTTTCGCTTTGAGAAATTTCTTCTTGAGCAGGCTCTTTTTCTTGAAACTTTTCAACATTTTCTTGAACCGTTTCCTGCGCATCCGGCTCGCCAACCGGTTCAATTGTTTCTTCAGCTTCAATTTGCGCAAGATCTTCAGCCTCATCTGCCATATCTTGCAAAACCTCGCTGATAATCTCTTCATCAATATCCGCTTCTGGCACAACAGGCAAGCTCTCTTCTGTTTGCTGAGCCGACGGAAGCTCTGCCTTAACATCTTCCTCCATCACGACAACAGCGGTTGATTTTTGCGCAGGCATATTTTTTGCATCAACAAAAATTTTGCCTAAAAACAAAACCAAGAGAACCCCGAGCAAAACCACCGCGCTCAAAATAATTTTGAACATCAGCGATGATTTTGCTTTTATCTTAATTTCTTCCTTTTTCTTCAAATTAGTCTCTCTTTCTCAAAGTTGGGAATGCAATCACATCGCGAATGGTTTCAGCCCCTGTCAAGAAAATCGCCAATCTGTCGACGCCCATACCCATACCGCCTGACGGAGGAAATCCGTTCTCTAAAGCGTTCACAAAATCCTCATCAAGCATTTGCGCTTCATCATCACCGTGTTCGCGAGCCTCTACTTGGCTTTCAAAGCGCTCTCTTTGCTCAAGCGGGTTTGAAAGCTCAGAATAAGCACAGCCCATTTCCATTCCTGCCACATAGGCATCAAAATGCTCCACCAATCGCGGATTTGAACGATGCGTTTTAGCAAGCGGCGAAACATCGCGCGGCATATCCATCACCAAAATCGGGTCTATCAAATTAGCCTCAACTTTGGCATCAAACACTTCTTGAACAACCTTGCCCCAAGAGATGCAGTCTGAAGCATCAACCCCCACGGATTTTGCCATCTCTTGAGCTTGTTCAAGTGTTTCGGCCTTCATCAAATCAATGCCTGCATAATCATTTACAAGCTCAACAATTGAGCGTCTCTTAAACGGTTTTGAAAGATCAATTTCGTGCTCGCCGAATTTCACAACCGGCGTTCCTAATACTTCCGTTGCCACAAATTTCAATAAATCAGGAATCAAATCTGCCATTGTGTTGTAGTCGGCATAAGCCTGATAAGCTTCCAAAGCCGTAAATTCGGGGTTATGGCTCTTATCAATACCCTCATTTCTAAAGTTGCGTCCGATTTCAAAAACTCTGTCAAAACCGCCGACAACCAAACGCTTCAAATAAAGCTCAGGCGCAATACGCAAATATAAATCCATATCAAGCGTATTGTGATGTGTGATAAACGGTTTTGCGTTTGCACCGCCCATAATCGGGTGCAACATCGGCGTTTCAACCTCCAAAAAACCATGCTGTTCAAAATATTTTCTGATGGCTGATGTAATCTGGCAACGTTTTTTGAAAATCTCTTTAGCATCATCGTTGATAATAAAATCAACATAACGTTGGCGATATCTGGCTTCCATATCCGTCAAACCGTGGAATTTTTCAGGCAAGGGCTGGAGTGATTTTGCAATAATATCAAACTTTTCAGCCGCAACTGAAAGCTCACCGCGCGGTGTGCGGCGAATATATCCCGTCACCCCGACCAAATCACCCACATCTAAACACTTCAAAAGCTCCAAATCAGTTTCCGGCAAATGATTTTTGTGGCAAAAGACCTGAATTTTGCCTGTTTGATCTTTAAGGTCAATGAACATACCGCTGTTTCTGACCGCCATCGCGCGTCCGGCAATGGTCACTCTGTCTTCGGTGTCAGCGCCTGTTTCCAAATCTTTGTATTTTTCCTGCAAATCAGCCGCATATGCATTCGGCTCAAACTTATACGGATACGGATTATATCCTTTTTCTTTTAACGTATTTAACTTAGCAAGTCGCGATTCGCGATGAATATTTGTTTCATTAGACATTTTTATTGACCTTATTTTAATTTATCTTTTAACCCTCGCACTATAACCGCTCTAATCTCATTTTTCAAGCTTTAATTTTATAAAAAAGCTTGCAAACTCAAAAAGCTCGGAGAGCGTGCGTAGATAATAAGAAAAGTCAGCTGAGTGAGAGGAGTGTGAAAGAGAGTTTCTGTATGAACTACCAACCATACACATGGCACTCAAAAAGTTCGGAGAATAGTGCAGATAGAGTTAAAATAAAGGTGGAAGTACCGGAGCCTACAAAACAGTAGGTGAGGACACTTCCAACCTGAAATTTTAGCTCTAGATGCGCTGTTATACGAGCTTTTAAAACTCGCGTTTTACCTCGCGTTCAAACATCCCCCTAATCGTTGACTTGATGTCTGCTCCTTCAAAAACAACGCGGTATAAAGCCTGACAAATCGGCATTTCGATACCATCTCTGTCTGAAATGATTTTAACGGCTTTTAAGGTCATCGGGCCTTCGGCAGATTTTGAAGATTGCTCACCTTTGGCCAAAAGTTCGCCATAAAGTCTGTTATGGCTGTTGCGCGAAAAGAGAGTTGCCTCATAATCGCCCAAATGCGCCAAACCGTATGCGCTCATCGGATTGCCGCCAAAATGTTTGATAAAACGCCCCACTTCAACAGGCGCGCGCGCCATTAAAGCACCTTTAAGCCCATACCATTCCAAGCCGTCCAAAATGCCGGCAGCAATGCCGATCACATTTTTCAAGGCCGCACCGATTTGGTTGCCAATCACATCCGTACCATAATAAAAACGGATCAATTCACTTTGCATCAACTCAATCCAGTGCTTTTTCTCCGCCTCTTCTCTGCTGTCAATCACCGCACAAGACGGCACTTTTTTCAAATAATCCTGCACATGTCCCGGTCCGCCCAAACATGCAAAATGCACATCATCTTGGGTGATTTCTTCTGCCATCACATCAACCAAAATTTTTGCGCTCGGCTCTTCCAAACCTTTCATGGCAAGCAAAAAGTGTTTGCCTGATAAATTATATTGATTGATTTGTTTTGCAAGCTCTCTTAAATGTTGACAACCGATTGAAATAATGATGTCATCATTTTTGAAAATTTCGTTCAAATCGGGCGTCAAAAACATGTTATCGCTCAAGGTCAAATACGAATTTTTGCGTGTTTCCTTAAGCTCCAAAAAATTCGGTGATGTCGGAATATCATAGAGCGTCACTTTATCCACGCGATAATTTGCCGCATACCACCCCAAAAATGTGCCCCAACGGCCACACCCGATAACAGAAATTTCTTTCATAGCAGACCTCACTCTTAAAAGTTCAAATTTGTTTTTAAGTTTAGCCTTAAAAAAGGCTTTTTCAAGTCATAACAAAAAAACAGTCCACATAAAAAAA
>DPKR01000017.1 GCA_003542415.1 Alphaproteobacteria bacterium
AAACGTTCAAAATATGCACTTAATGTTTTCTTATCTTCAATATCAATTCGCATTTGCTTTTCATCCTTTAGTGAAAATATTTCAAAAACAAATTCGTTAAAGTTTGGCTTTTGCCGATTCGTTTCAAAAAGAAATACGGTATTCTCGTCTTATACCAATACTCAAAAGATTTCCAGTCTTTTAATGATTTTATCAAGCGCAAAGTTTTGCATTTGAGCTTCAAATCATGCACATATACGCTGTAATAAATATCTCTGTTGCAATAATCCCGCACAACCTTCATAATCTTTGCATCTTCAAGCAAATCGCTCGAAATGAGGCCCGCAACAATTTTGTTTGCAAACAACATTGCCGTATACATTTGCGGATAGGTGTTTGTTTTTTTAATATCCTCAACAATAATCTTCCAATCAAAATCAGGTTTTGAATGCGTCAAAAACTCAAAATCGAATAGAGTGTATAAAATGCCCTTCAAACTTGTCTTTTCCCTAATGTTCTTCACCATATTGACAAGCCCCAAAAACACCATATCTTCCGCACATGGCACATAAGTTTCAACACCGAAAACTTTTTTCTTTTCAGCACGCTCAAAAATCTCATCCATAAACTTCACATTATAATCCGAGCGCATATCAACCCATTGATGAATATCAAGAAGCCCTGCCTCACTTCCTTTTTCGTGCAAATCAACACTATGCCCGTTATCATCCATATCAAAGCCCATATCAGTGGCTACTTGCATGGCTTTTTTGAAATCTTCCCCTCTTTTCACCAAAATATCAATATCGCCCATAGCTCTCGGCAAATCAGGGCGCAAAAACTTCATTGCTCCACCCTTCATAATCAGCGGAACAACACCTTTTTTATTCAATTCTTTACCGATTTTTGTATAGTGAGCAATTAAATCCAAATTGGCAAAACGATGAAATTTTAAGAGTCCCGCCAAACGCGGCCCATTGTATGTATCGAACTTCAAATCCGGATGGGCTTTCATCACATATGACAAAAGCAAAGCCTTATCCCCACCGACACACTCAATATCAAAATCTTTCAAAAATGCATCAAGTTTTGCTTGGCTTAAATTTTTATCCCAAGCAAGCGTCATCAGCGCCTGATCTATTGGTTTAACAAGTTTGTCATAAAAATATTGCACCTGAGCATTGAGTACCTCTTTTACGTCAATATGAGGTGTGTGTTTCATAATCTGCTGCATTGCATCAACATACATTTTATCTGTTGCACTCATAACAAAACCTATTTCTATGTTTTACAAACTGTTAGAATCTCTATATCCGATTCAAATATAAAAAGCAAGACTTAATATCACATTTTTAGGATTGTTCTTATTTCCGATCATTGGGCACATGATTGAAACAATCACCATACCTACTTTGTATGCTCAACATAAACAGCAGGTTGTTAAAACCTGCTGTTTATGTTGATTTATTATCTTTACGACCTTCCTCTATACGTATTAAGCATAAATTGAACAACCGGAGGTGCTTTTTTATCATATTTTTTCTGAACGCTTTTATATCTGTCTATCCATTTTTTCAATGGAGCAGAAGCTTCTATCCAATTACCGAAACCTCTTTTTTCATGGAACCCCTTAGATAAAGCTCCTTTATCATTGCTGTTAATTTCGCCCGTACACAAGCCATAACAAATCTTTTCTGCCCCGAAACATTGAAGATAATAACCATCAACAATATCCGAAAAACGCATGCCGACTTGTCTGCCCTGAATGAGTTGCCGGTCATATTCCCGATAATCCGAAATTTCATCATAAATTTCCTCTGCTCTGTTTTGCTTTTGTCAGAGCAAACTTTCGCGCCAAATTCATAAGCTTAGCATATGTTTTTTTGCCCCTTTCTCTCAATTTTTCAAAAAGACACAAAGTTTTCGCATCGTCCCCGCAAAGAAGATCGCGCACGTTTGAAATTAACCTACCCTCTTTTGATCCTCGAACACCGTTTAAAACAGCATTACGCCCAAACAGAACCATTATCTCTCCTTCTTCAGAAAGTGCCCTTTTAGGCATCAGATAGTTTGAAAAACTATGTTCCACACTGCCGACCTGACCCTCAGTCATAGAAGACGCAACAAAAACATTTCCCAGTTTTTCTTCAAAATATGAAAGCTTAAATTCCCCTGTTTTATCAAGATTTTGCGCCTCTCTGTGAAAAGCATTTTGGTGCCAAACTTCGTCATCTTTCATCGAGCCGAAAGAAAGCATCGTTGATTTTGAAACCCCTAATGGCGCATAGGGCGCAAAAGCCACGCATAAAAGTTGTTTTTGTATAGCCTTTCTTTCTTCATCCGAATAACCGAATTCCTTCATTTTTTGCTGCATCATATCTTCAAGCTTCAAAAACAGATAAGCGCTGTGACAATGCGCCACAATATTTAATTTTCTAACACGTCCTATCGCCTCTTCGAAGGGCAATCTTTGCCCATCAAGATCACTGATACGATACAAAAGAAGTTTGTCGAACAAATTTTCAACATATGACGGATCTGAAATCTCCGGATTAGAGGCATCAACAGCGCTCTTTCCTTGCAATTGTTCGGCTTTTTCAATAAACTCTTTTTGTTTCGGTGTTCTTTCCTTAATTTCTTTACGCCCATGTTTTTCAAAAAGAACTTCCCTGCTCCTGAGCTGCTGCAAATAAGGAATAAAATGTTCTTCTCCTTCAGCATCATTTCGGTAAATAATACTGTATACATTAACCCCGTCTCTGAGGCCATAAGCTTTCAAGAGCAAATCAACAGATTTAGCATTTCCGTTAGATTGTTCGTCATTTTCCGTCCCGTTTCCACCCAAAACCACAACACATGTTTCATCTTCCGGCACAAAATCAACCCTTTTCCAACCATAGGGATGAGCCTCTGATTTTTCAATTCTTTTCCCGATTAAAATGTATGTTTTTCGCATGGAACACCTGTTGAAAGAAAACACCTTTTTATTGTATTCCAATCAGCTTAATTTGTCAACAAAAACACTCAATCCCGCATCAGCACTGATTTTGCTTAATCCTACTTTTTGTGATAAAATTCAACAACCATCATTGTAATATCGTCAGATTGTGCAACACCTGAAGAAAATTTCTGAATTTTCTGATAAACTTGTTCTAAGGTTTTTGGCAACGACATTTCTTTTTGATTGAGTATTTTAAGCAACCGATCTTCGCCAAAAAACTCATTTTCCTTCGTTTGCGCTTCAGTCACCCCGTCCGTATATAAAAACAAACGATCATTTTCTTGCAGCGACAATTTTTCCAGCTGAAAATCATATCCTGCCTGAACGCCCAAAACCGTATTTCTTTTCACAACGAGATATCGATATTCATTTTGGCTTTGAAGCAACGGCGGACAGTGTCCTGCATTAACAAATTCCACTTCGCCCGACCTTAAATCCAAAACGCCGATAAACGCCGTCACAAACATCAGCGGAACATCATTATTGCAAAGTGAATCATTTGCTTTAGACACTGCATTTTTCAAATCATAGCCGGCTTGCAACATATTTTTGATTGCCGTTTTAGCAGACATCATATAAAGCGCAGCCGTAATTCCCTTGCCGCACACATCTGCCATCACAAGCCCCACATGGTTTTCATCCACCGGGAAAAAGTCATAAAAGTCGCCACCGATTTCTCGCGCCGGCGTCATAGATGCCACAAGCTCAAAATGTTCATTTTTCGGAAAATCTTTCGGCAATGCAGATTCTTGGATTGTTTTTGCAATCGCCAAATCCGATTCTATTCTTTCTTTTTCGGCAGAAACCTTTGCAAGCTCTGTCAAATGCGTTTTCATATCTGCCTTCATCTTATTAAACGATGCCGCCAACTTTGCAAGCTCCGAAGGCTCTTCCAAATAAATATCTTGGTCTAAATCGCCTTGGCTGATTTGCTCTGCAATATCGGTTAAGGTATCAATCGGTTGGTTAATGTTGCTTTTCAATATCTTATACAAAACAAAAACAATCACCAATGTGCTGATCAAAAGCACACTCAGCAACACAATCAAATGGTGCACCGCGTTGTCAAAAAGCTCAAGCAACGGCACATTCACAATCAAAAACATCCCGTTGTTTAAACGCTTGATGTAAGGGATATACTTAACTCCCTGATAATCAAAAGTTCTTCCTTCTCTCAAATCGTCAGAATACCACTTCATTGTACCCAAAGGTTTGCCCATAATTGTCGTATTATCAACGCCGGGCTCTGTTGTTGCAATGATATAGTCATTAACTTTATCCGCAAACAAAACAAAGCTGTTAGGCGTTGGCTTTATTCTCAAAATAGAATTCAAAATTGTATCTAATTCCCAGTCAACGGTTGCCAAACCGACCAATTCATCGCCGTCATAAATACCGCTTCCGACCGTTGTCATCAAAATCCCGAGCTGCGTGCTTTTATAAGGTTTTGCCCATGATGTACGTTTTTGGTTTTGCAAATCTGTCGTAATCTCTTTATACCAATTTTGTTCAAAATAATTAAATGTCCCGTCAACACACGAATAGAGCATATCAACATCTCTCGTTTCAGTCCAAACGGCATGAATACAAGAAATTTTTTGATTTTTGTTGATTTTATACGGCAAAAAATAAATACCGTTTCCCATAGAATTAGGATAATTGTGCAAAATTTGTGCTGTAAAAAATTCTCCAACCTTCTGCGGCTTGCCTCGTTTATAATAAACCTCGCCCAAGAGAGCCAAATCTTGCACATTTTTTTCAAGTGCCGAAATTTCAGTATTAATCTGCCATTTAAAAGCGGCAATAGAAGTATCGTTGCTTGAAACAAGCAACTCTTTATCATGATAAAAAGCTATAATTGCCGCACCGACAACAACCGTTCCCAGAGCAAACAACAGCGCAAAAGTCATGACAATGATTCTGGATTTAATACTTCCCAATTTTTTCCCTTTCGATAAAAAAATACATAAATTATATTTGAATTGTCAACCATATTTATTTAAAAATAAAACGATTTTT
>DPKR01000053.1 GCA_003542415.1 Alphaproteobacteria bacterium
GCAGCAGCTGAGCGGGCTTTGATGCGAATGCTTTCATAAATGCTTCTTAATTTGACCATTTCTTCCAAAACAGTGTCAATATCAAAATCAACTGCAGATGTGCGAATAGCCCAACCTTCTTGCCCCTGCATATTGTTCCAAACAGCTGAGCGATAGGTTTTGATTTGATCTTTATCAGTCAATTTTGATGAAACATCCACCCCCATTTTAAAGGGACGGTAAACAACTGTTGTACCGACAATTTGGATATTACGCACCACTTTAGCGCCTTTTTCTGCGTGTTTTTCTTGAGCAATTTGAACGACCACACTTTGCCCTTCAGACATATTCACTTCTTTTAAATCGGGTTCATATGCATTTAAGAAAGCTTCTGCCGAATCGCCGATATTAACTTTAAATGCCGTTTTACCGGAAGCTGTTTCAAGTTTGTGTGTGATACGTCCTAAATAGACATTTCCTTCGATGGCTGCGTTTTCGCTAAAGGTGTCAAACTCTACCATCTTCCCTTCGTTTAAAACGGCTAAACGAACAACATTATTTTTTTTCTCATAAACGATTGTATCTGCTTTCATTTTATTCCAGCTCCCATTAATAAATTTTTTGTTTCATATAAAGGCAAACCGACAACCCCGGTGAACGAGCCGGTCATGCTTTTGACGTAGCCTGCAAGCATCCCTTCTATTTTATATCCGCAAACGCCTACCCATTCTTTGCTTGCAACATAATCCTTGATTTCTTCTTCAGATAGTCGCTTCATTGAAATACGTGTTGTCACAACGCGCTCGGAAATCTTGCCGTTGGAATCAATCAGGCAAACAGCACTAATAACTTTATGATTGCGTCCGGAAAGCAAACGCATGACTTTAATTTGATCTTCATCTGTTTTGGATTTATGAATAATGCGCAAGCCGACCGTGATGATCGTGTCAGATGCAAGAATGTTTTCATTTGGCCTCAAAGCAGCTACAGCCACAGCTTTTTCACGTGCCATACGTTTGACATATGGCAACGGATGCTCATGCGACAACTCTTTTTCATCAATGTCTGCTGAGATAATTTCTTTGGGCTGATAACCAATCTGTTCCAACAGGCGTTTACGTTGCGGCGAAGCTGATGCCAGTATAAAATTTTTGATTTTTATCTGCATTTTATGCTTCGTCGTCGTATGTCTTTTCCATGCGCTCGTGACGCTCTTGAGCTTCTATCGAAAGCGTGGCTGTCGGACGTGCCTCCAAACGATCAATTCCTATCGGCTCACCTGTTTCTTCACAATAGCCATAAGTTCCATCAGCGATACGCTCTAAAGCTTCATTAATCTTTGTAATCAGCTTACGTGCACGGTCCTTTGTGCGCAAATCAAGCGATTTATCTGTTTCTAAAGCTGCCCTGTCAATATCATCCGGCTGGTTTAGACCACCTTGGCGCAAATCCTCCAATGTGTCTTCCGATTGATCTACTAAAGATTTTTTCCACGCTTCCAACTTTTGACGGAAATATTCTAATTGCATCTCGTTCATATATTCTTCATCATGGGATGGTTTATAATCCGGTGCAAGTACAATCGAATCGACCATTTCTTATCTCCTTGTTTAATTCAAATTACGTTTATTTTATCAAAATCTTTAATTCTTTCAAGTTTTTTACACAATATGATAACAATATTTAATTAAAATACCATGTGATTTTATTTTCGTAACCTTCTATACATGCACCAATTGCATCGTCAACTAAAACTGGAAATTCTTTATCCGCCTGGTTCCTGTTTCCATTCTCATCTGTTATAGGAGAATTAGGCCAACCCCATGTTGTATTATTTACTTTTAAACGATCCAAATCCGAGCCATCCATTGTGTCCCAAGCTTTTGAGGCTAATTGTGCACATATATCTTGAGGAAGTTCTTTGAACTCAATAAAAAAGGTATTGCAATGTGTGTTAGAACTATTGCAATCTGAAGGTCCGATATTGACTGGTCCATCAAAAGTATGCAACCCTCTCTGTGACGAGCATCGACATTGCACTTTTTCATCATCCTCCGAGCAAATTCTCTCCGGCATTAAGGAACGAGGCCCAATACCATCTTCACACAAATCATCCCATTTAACATTTGCATACTGTCCGTCTATTGAATAACGCATCGATATTGTTTTTTTCAAATCCGTCAATTCTTGTTGAATGGCGCTGCATTCATATTTGTAGTAGCCACGACTGACCAGCGATGCAAAACTGACCGTGACTGTAATCATCACCATAATGTAGGCTATTGTTTCAATAAAAGTGCGACCTTGTTGATGACTGTTTTCTTTTATCATGTGGAACCCTCTTTTTTATAAGCTAACACAAAAAATACCGAACAACAAGAATTAAAGCAAAATTTTACTTTATTTTTGTTTTGTATTTGATTATGATGTAAAAAAGTTATAAATCGATTAAAGAAAGGTTTAAAAAAATGAATAAATATTTTTTAGCCGCACTTTTGAGTGTTTCGGTTTTGTCTTTTCAAGCAAATGCCGAAAACATTTATACGCCCTATATTGGTATTGACGGGATTTACAACAAAGCAAAAGCCAACCATTTTAGACCTCAATACTATGGCGCAAACATTAACCTTGGCACAACTTATAACAAATATTTCGGCACAGAAATTTTTTACACACAAGTCGGATCTGAAACAAAAAAAGTAAATTCCGTTCAAAAATACAAAACTTCTTATAGAGCTTACGGAATCGATTTGATTGCAACGGCGCCTTTGTTTCAAAACTTTGGTTTGACCGCCGGGGCCGGCATTGCGACTTATATTTTGAGCGAAAAAAGGCCCATCGCTTCACACTCTTCTGATGAAGGTTTCGGCTATCGTTTTAGTGCCGGATTTGTTTATGATCTAAATCAAAACGTTGCTCTTCGCGGGAGAGCCGGCTACATTAATTTTGACCATATATCAAATGCAGACCATATGGCAGAATATGTTTTCGGCATTCGCTACAAATTTTAGAAGGATAAAAAAATGTATAAAAAAATACTTATTTCTTTTGTTTTAATGGTTGCCATTTTGGTCGCCCTTTATGCGTGGAAGACCAAAACCTCCGAGCCTGTTATTATGTCCGATAAAAAACCGGCTGTCACAGCTAAAACTTTTGATGATAGAAT
>DPKR01000026.1 GCA_003542415.1 Alphaproteobacteria bacterium
TCCATTTTCAAAATTTGGAAGGGTTGAGAAACACCCATCAAAGGTGTGATGTCTTTAATCGGGCGAATGTCAATTTGAGAGCCAGGCAAAAATGCAATAGCGCCTTGCAAATCAACCGTAAAGCCGCCCTTAACACGCCCAAAGATAATACCGTCAACACGTTCGCCGGCATTCATAGATTTTTCTAATTCAACCCAAGCTTCTTCTCTACGTGCTTTTTCACGAGAAAGAACAATGTTGCCATCTTTGTCTTCATAGCGGTCAACCATCACCTCAACTTGGTCACCAACTTTTAATTCAGGATTTTGACCAAATTCGCGAAGCGGAATGCGACCTTCTGATTTGAGGCCGACATCAACGGTTGCAAAGTCGTCTGTCAAACGGATAATTGTGCCTTTCACAACAGAGCCGACAATACCTTTATCGCCGAACTGTTCGTTCAAAAGTTCTTCAAAGTTTTCTGTTGTTTCAGGGATTTTAAATTCTGTAGTCATAAAAAAAATTTTCAAAAATGCCAGACCTTATAAAAAAGCGGACTTGCGCGAGACCAACAAACTTTAAAAAAAGCGCGCCCTTTGTTTCAAAGCTGCGCTTTTTATACACCATATTTTTTGAAATTCAAGTCTTTTTTGGATTTTCTTTTAAAAAATTAAAAACCCGCCTGAAAACAGCGGGTTTTAAACCTCTAAAATGCAATACAAAAGACTATCCCTGACGAGCTTTGAGCTTCGGATTCTTTTTATTGATAACATAAACGCGACCTTTACGACGGACAACTTTGCAGTCTTTATCGCGCGTCTTCTTAGATTTTAAAGAACTGTAGCACTTCATTTTAATTTTCCTTTTCGTAACAATTTGGTGGCAACTTATGCTAAAAGATATGAAATGTCAACTAAAATTTTTATATTTTATAATTTTTTTTATTTTAATTGCTTTTTTACTTATTTTATATATGATGCTCACATGTGTTAATATTAGCGGATTTATGTTCATGAAAAAATTTTTGACTTATATGTTTATCGGGTCTCTGTTTTCATTTGGCGCTAATGCTGCCGAACCGACTTATATTGAAGAAGTTCAAGCTCTAGGCTATCTTGCCGGTGAAGGATTGGCTTGCAAGGCCTCAAAATATGATACTTTTGAGCTGATTGCCAGAGCTTTTCTTATTTCAAAAGCCAGATCTGATGATGAACAGGCAAGCGGAATGGAAGCGTTTAATGAAGCCAAAGCCGAATCGTTTATTTCAAAGATACAAGAAAATATGTCAGGTTGTGCACAAATTGCCAACGCGTTTAATAATCAAAAAATATTCAAAACCGTGATTTATGGTGATGGCACACTTAAAATGCCTGATGGGAAAATTATTAAACCGCGTCAGGCTTATGACGCCACCCTTGTTTATCAAAACGACCCTGAAGCTCGAGATAAAATGATTGAGCTTTATACACAGCGACACAATCAGATTATGAATGATCCCGGTTATCAAAAAGCTTTGCGTGAGACTCAAGCTAAAGACCAATTTTAATCTGTGATTGATTTGTTTGATAAGGAATAAAGCAAATGGCTTCATACCAATATATATTTGTTATGCAAAATTTGAGCAAGGTCTTTCCTGGCGGAAAAGAACTCTTTAAGGGTATCACACTCTCGTTTTTGCCGGGGGCAAAAATCGGCGTTTTAGGCGTAAACGGCGCCGGCAAATCAACTTTGTTAAAAATTATGGCAGGTGTTGACAAGGAATTTGGCGGCGAAGCATGGGCGGCAGACGGTGTTAAGGTCGGGTATTTGGAGCAAGAACCAAAGCTAGATCCAAATAAAAACGTGATGGAAAATGTGATGGATGGTGTTTCTGAAGTTCGTGACCTTTTAAAAGAATTTGAGGAAATATCCTTAAAATTTGCCGAGCCTATGAGCGATGATGAAATGAACGCTTTGATTGAAAAACAAACTGATCTTTCTGAAAAAATTGAGGCTGCTAATGGTTGGGATTTGGAAAGAAATGTTGAAATTGCAATGGATGCTTTGCGCTGTCCGCCCAAAGATGCCGATGTGACAAAGCTCTCCGGCGGCGAAAAAAGACGTGTCGCGTTATGCAGACTTTTGCTTTCAAAACCGGATTTACTCCTTTTAGACGAGCCGACAAACCATTTAGATGCCGAATCGGTTGCATGGCTCGAACAGCACCTTAAAGACTACAACGGAACGGTTGTGATGGTCACCCACGACCGCTATTTCTTAGACAATGTGACAGGCTGGATTTTGGAACTAGACCGCGGCCAAGGAATCCCCTATGAAGGAAATTATTCTTCATGGCTTGAACAAAAACAAAAACGTTTAGAACAAGAAGCAAAAGAAGAATCAGCTCGTCAGCGCACACTTGCAAACGAGTTAGAGTGGATTCAAAAGAACCCTAAAGCGCGTCAGGCAAAATCAAAGGCGCGTATCAATGCATATGATGAGCTTTTGAGCCAAGCGGTTAAAGACAAAATCACGCACGCTTATATCAACATTCCGATGACGGAACGTTTGGGCGATTTGGTGATTGAGGCCAAAAATATCAGCAAGGCATATGGCGACAAAGTTTTGATTGACAACCTTTCATTTAAGATTCCAAAGGGTGCGATTGTTGGCATTATCGGGCCGAACGGGGCCGGCAAAACAACTTTATTTAAAATGATTACGGGGCAGGTCCAGCCTGATTCGGGGGAAATTCGCTTAGGCGATACGGTCGATTTAGGCTATGTTGACCAAACGCGCGATGAGCTGAACCCAAACAAAACCGTATGGGAAGAAATTTCGGACGGGCTTGATATGATGATGCTTGGCAAAAAGCAAATGCCATCACGCGCTTATGTCGGGCAATTTAACTTTAAAGGGTCAGATCAGCAAAAGAAAGTCGGCCAACTTTCGGGCGGCGAGCGAAACCGCGTCCATTTGGCAAAAATGCT
>DPKR01000105.1 GCA_003542415.1 Alphaproteobacteria bacterium
GGTAAATATCACCCGCATGGTGATGTCGGTGTTTATGGGGCAATGGTGCGCTTGGCACAAGATTTTTCGGTGCGCTATCCGCTTGTTGACGGGCAGGGCAACTTTGGCAATATTGATGGCGACGGTGCCGCTGCTATGCGTTATACCGAAGCAAGATTAACAGATTTTGCTATGGCTTTAATGGAAGGTTTAGCAGATGATGCTGTTGACTTTGTGGACACATATGACGGGGAAGAGCAAGAGCCTGCCGTGATGCCGGCTGCTGTGCCGAATTTGCTTTGCAACGGCTCATCCGGTATTGCCGTTGGTATGGCAACGAATATTCCGACACACAATTTGAGTGAAGTGTGCGATGCGTTGTTGTATTTGGTGGACAATAAAGAAGCCACCGACGAGGCTTTGGTTCAGCGCTTAAAAGGGCCTGATTTTCCAACCGGCGGGGTGATTGTTGACAGCTTTGAAAGCATTGTCAACACCTATAAACAAGGAAAAGGCAGTTTTCGCATTCGCGCCAAATGGGAAAAAGAAGATTTAGGCCATGGTTTATATCAAATTGTTGTGACCGAAATTCCATATGGCGTGATTAAATCAAAGCTTATTGAGCGCATTGCAGAACTCTTAAATGAAAAGAAATTGCCGTTGCTTGCCGACATCAGAGATGAATCGGCTCAAGACATTCGCATTGTTTTAGAGCCTAAAACACGCACGGTTGATGCAAATATGCTCATGGAACTTTTGTTCAAAGAAACAGAGCTTGAATCCAAATTTAATATGAACATGAATGTTTTGGATTCTGATTGTGTGCCGAGGGTGATGAGCATCGGCGAGGTTTTGCGCGAATATTTGAACCACAGATTGCAGGTTTTGAAACGTCGCACAAATCACAGGCTTTCAAAAATTGTGGCACGTTTGGAGATTTTGTCGGGCTATTTGACGGCTTATTTGAATTTGGATGAAATTATCCGCATTATCCGCGAAGAAGATGATGCCAAAGCCGTGATGATGCAAAAATTTAACCTAACCGATAATCAGGCAGAAGCCATCCTTAATATGAAGCTCAAAAGCTTGCGTAAGTTAGAGGAAAGCGAAATCAGAGCCGAGTTTGACGCTTTAAGTGATGAAAAGAAAGGTTTGGAAGATATTCTTTCAAATGAGGCAAAGCAATGGGCAAAAGTTGCGGAAGAAATCAAGGCAACTAAAGAACGCTTTGGTAAAAAAACGGCATTAGGAAGGCGTCGCACAGAGTTTGCGTCTGCACCGACCGATATTGAAATCACAATAGATGCTTTGGTTGAAAAAGAGCCGATTACGGTTATTTTGTCGCAAAAAGGCTGGATCAGAGCTATGAAAGGCTATGTGAACCTGAAAGATGAGTTCAAGTTCAAAGAAGATGATGGGCTTCTCAAAGCCATTCATGCACAAACGACCGATAAAATCGTTTTGCTGGATACATCAGGCAAGTTTTTTACCATTCAGGCAAGCGATATCCCTTCAGGCAGAGGTTTTGGACAGCCGCTTCGTTTGATGGTTGATTTGGCAAACAATGACAATATTGCCGAGATGTTTGTTTTTGAACCGACTGCAAGCTATGTTTTGGCGTCTAACACAGGGCATGGTTTTGTGGTTGATGAAAACCATATTATTGCCCAAACGCGAACAGGTCGCAAGATTATGAATTTGGCTGATGGCGAAAAAGCCATGTTCTGCGCCAAAATTGTGGGCGATATGGTGGCAATTGTTGGGCAAAACCGCAAACTCCTCATCTTTAAGGTTGAAGAAATTCCGACCATGGCAAGGGGCAGGGGTGTGACGCTTCAAAAATATAAAGATGGGGATATGAGCGATATTCAGATTTTTGATTCAAATGTCGGTTTTTCATATAATCGCTCAGGCGGTATTGCGGTTGAAAAAGAGCTTTTAACATGGCTCGGACATCGCGCTCAGGCAGGCAAACTTGTGCCGTTCGGGTTTCCAAAAACAAATACATTCTTTAAAGAATAGGGTTTAAGGGTTATATTTTGGTTTTGAAAGGAAAAAACGTATGAAAAAACTTTGGTTGTTACCTCTTTTATATGCCCCTTTGGCGCACGCACAAACGGCAGCCGATTTGAGTAAAATCGAGAATTATCTCAACTCGATGACAACAATGGAATCAAACTTTGTGCAGATGGCATCAAACGGTGCGACATCGGAGGGCAAACTTTATATTTCAAAACCATCTAAAATCCGTATGGAATATGCTGCGCCGACAGATGTTTTGATTGTGGGTAACGGTGATGAAATTATTTTTCATGATAAAGAGTTAGATCAAATCACAAACATTGATTATGAAGATATTCCGGGCACAAAAATTTTAACCGATACAATCAAAATCGATAATAAATCATTGAAAGTGACAGATTTTTATAAAGATGCCGGCTCAACAACGATAACGCTTGAATATGCAAAATCAAAAGATATGGGGCCGATAACGCTCATTTTTAACAACAATCCGTTTGAGCTCAAGCAATGGAAAATTATTGACCCGCAAAGTGTTGAAGTGACGCTCTCGCTTTATGACACAACGATTGATAAGCCTTTAGATGAAAATCTGTTTTCATACAAGGTCAAATCCCGCAAAAATGCGAAGAGAAGAAGATAAAAACTTTATTTGTTTAAGATAGTCTTTCTTAAAACAATAAAGTAATACATATAAACAAAAACAGTGACAATACCCCAAGCGATTGGTTCGTTGAACCATATGGATCCTTCTTTGATTATTGGCGCTAAAATGTGGGCAAAAAGAATGCGTCCTGCGAGTTCAATTGATGATACAACGGAAACAATATAGCTCTTTTTAACTCCTACGCTTGCGGCTGTTATCGGACTGTATAGAGCATAAAACAATAAATCACATGAAACGACGCGTAAGTGTATGGTGGCATATTCTAAAGATGTTCCATGAATTGCAAATAAAGAAGCTAAATCTTGAGCGAAAATGAAACAAATAACACCAATAGACAAAGCAAGAATCAGATTGATAAATATTGTTTGTTTTATTCCTTTGATTAAACGCTTGGGTTGTTTAGCTCCATAGTTTTGCCCTGAAAAAGTTGCGACAGAATCCCAAAGAACAATCATAGGAATAAGCATATAAAATTCAAGTCTATTTGCAACGGTGAAAGATACGGTCATTTCTGTACCAAAAGAATTGACAATATTTAGAAGAATCATAAATCCGATGTTGACAATGATAGCCTGAAGGGATAACGGAAGTCCGTTTTTTGCACTTTCAATTGATAAATGATAATTTAAACGCCAATATTTCTTTGTTGGTTTAAAAAGAGGATATTTTTTTATTAAATAAATGTAGCTTGCAAGCATTGCCACCGCTTGAGAAATTGTTGTAGCAATTGCAACACCGGCAACACTCATTTGAAAAGTTATGACAAACAATAAGTCTAAAACAATATTGACAGCAGTTGTCAAAATTAAAAAATATAAAGAAGATTTTGAGTTACCTACGGCGCGCAAAACGGAAGCAAAAGCATTGTAACCAAACTGGAAAAATAAGCCGATGGAATAGATTTTAGCGTATAAAACAGCGGGTTCAAAGATAATCTGAGGAACAGCAATGACGTTTTTTAAAAACCAAGGAGCTGTTATATAAGAAAAACAAGAAATGATAATTCCGGAAAATATTAAAAACAAACATCCGTTTCCGGCATATTTTTTCATCAATTCTTCATTCTTAGCGCCGAATGCTTGTGAAATTAAAATACCGACACCGAGTGATAAACCGACGGCAATCATAATGTATAATCCGACTAAATTAAAGCAAGAGCCAACGGCAGCTAAAGAATTTTCGGAATCAAAATTGCCGACAATGATGGTATCTGCGGTGTTATAAAATTGTTGCAATATGCAAGCAAACATTAAAGGCAGTGCAAATCTTAAAATAACAACCCAAGGTTTGCCAATTGTTAAATCTTCGTGGTTCATTTATTTACTCTTTCGTTCGAAACCTATGATATACAATTTTTTTTTAAAATTAA
>DPKR01000119.1 GCA_003542415.1 Alphaproteobacteria bacterium
AAAAGGCATAACCGTCAAAATGCCTGAAGAAAATTTTGAACAAGCTTGGCAAAAATTGATAAAAATTAACAACAAGCATGGCATTTTTAAACGTAAATTAACTATCATTAATCTAATATATCCAGATAAAGCAACTTACACTCTTGCAGATTGATGTAAAAATGGAATTAAAAGTGAATCACTCTTTTGCTAAATATTCAACTTTAGCAACCTTAGATATCGGTTCTTCTAAGGTGTGTTGTCTCATTGCGCACGTCACATCTCGCGATAAAAAAATTGAAATTGTCGGATATGGATATAATGCCTCAAAAGGCATCAAAAACGGTGTTGTCACAGATATCAACCAAGCCACCTTATCCATATGCAATGCGGTTGAAGATGCTGAACAACAGGCTAAAGAAAGCATCTCAAAGTTGATTATTAACATTTCCGGCGACAAAACAAACAGCCTCATCAATCACCATGTTATTCAACTCCACAAAAACAGACCGATTTCAGAAGCAGACATTGCTAAAATTTTGCAGCAAAGCGTTTCTAAAATTAAAAATACAGACAACGAAATTGTCCATTGCGTGCCAATGAACTACACCATCGACAAAAAAGAAGTCGTCAAAGATCCCCGAAACCTTTATGCAGAAACATTAGGGCTTGATATGCTTTTCGGTTTTTATCCCTCACCGCTCTATAAAAACCTCTCAAACATCATTGAAAACGCACATCTTGAGGTTGCTTTAAGAACATTTTCCGGCTATGCTTCCGCACTGTCGTGTTTAGTTGAAGACGAAAAAGAAATAGGTGCTACAGTTGTTGATATTGGAGGCGGTACAACGAGTATCACAACATTTAAAAACGGATTTCCCGTATATTTTGCAACCCTCCCTGTCGGTGGAAACAACATCACAAGCGATATTGCTTGGGGGCTGACCACTTCTTTTGCTCATGCTGAAGATTTGAAAATCAGACACGGTTGTGCTTTTTTAATCACTCAAGACGAATTGCAAACAATAGATGTTTACCCTGTCGGTGAAGAAGATGATAACTCTATCAGACAGGTCCCAAAATCCGATTTAATCAACATCATTGTTCCTCGTGTTGAAGAAATTTTTGAAATGGTCGCAAAAAAGCTTGAAGAACAAGGCCTCAAAGATGTCACCAATCACCGTGTCGTTCTAACGGGTGGTTGCAGCTCGCTTTCCGGCATCAGAGATGTTGCAGCGCTCGTTTTAAACAAACAGGTTCGTCTGGGCATTCCGCGCAACATTCCAAACATTCCGACTTACCTATATGATCCTAAATTTTCAACTGCACTCGGAATGTTTTTATTTGCAATCAACCGCAAAGAATATCACCCTGCTCCCTCATCTGCCGGAGCAATCAATTTAGGCAACATCGGCGGCATTAAAAAGATTCTCGGCTGGTTTAAACAAAATTACTAAAATTGTTTTCTTAGTAACGAAACCTTAATTTATTTAAGCTAAAATTCGTGCATATGAAAACCTTTTTTAGGAGTCTTAAACCAAAATGTCGATTAATTTAGCAGTTCCTGAAACACAAATTGTCCATTTAAAACCACGTATCGCTGTTGTCGGCGTTGGTGGTGGCGGTGGCAATGCTGTCAACAACATGATCTCAAAAAACCTTGAAGGTGTTGATTTTATTGTTGCAAACACCGATTCGCAAGCCCTTGCAAATTCGAAAGCAAGCCGCAAAATTCAACTTGGTCTCAAAATCACACAAGGTTTAGGTGCTGGTGCTCGCCCCGAAATCGGCAAATTAGCGGCAGAAGAAGCACAAAGTGAAATTGAAAAAGAGCTTGAAGGTTTAAACATGGTCTTTATCACAGCCGGCATGGGTGGCGGAACGGGTTCCGGCGCCGCACCGGTTGTCGCAAAAATTGCTAAAGAAAAGGGCATTTTAACTGTCGGTGTTGTCACAAAACCTTTCGATTTTGAAGGCAAAAAACGTATGGGTATTGCTGAAGATGCGCTTTCAAAATTTACCGAAGAAGTTGATAGCTTGATCATCATTCCAAACCAAAATCTTTTCCGCGTTGCTGACAAGAACACAACATTCGCCGATTCTTTTGTTATGGTTGATAACGTTTTATATTCCGGCGTTCGTTCAATTACAGATTTAATGATGATGCCGGGGCTTATCAATCTTGATTTTGCCGACATTAAAAGCATTATGGAAGACAAAGGCAAAGCCATTATGGGTACAGGCGAATCCGATGGTGAAAATCGTGCCCGCATTGCAGCCGAACAAGCATTATCAAATCCGCTTTTAGATGATTGTTCAATGAAAGGCGCTAAAGGTGTTTTAATTAACGTCACCGGTGGCGATGATATGACATTGTTGGAAGTTGCCGAAGCCTCAAATATCATCAAAGATGAAGTTGATGAAGATGCAAACATTATCTTCGGCTCCAGCTTTGATTCTGATTTGAAAGGCAAGATTCGCGTTTCAATTGTTGTAACAGGCATTGAAAACAAAACAGGCTCTCGCTTTAAAGAAAAGGCTTTAGGTTCAACCGCATATATTGATGAAAGTTTTTCTCCCGAAAGCAAGGCTGAAAACAACTTTGCCATTACAAAAGAAGAAATAGATGACAATTTAGAACGTTTCAAAGCAAATCCTGAGAATGAAGATGAGAAGCTTGAAGAATTGACTGAAGAAACTCATGAAGAAGACACAAAATCAGAGCTTGAAAACAATGCTTTAGAATCCTCATCTGAAATTGAAACGGAGGCAGAGCCCGAAACAAGTATCACACCTGATTTTTCTCGTTTTAATGATTTTGAAAATCTTGAGCGCTCAACAGCAATCCCTGAAGCACCTCAAGCATCAGCTCTTTTTAACGCAATCATCAACAAAACACCAAATCAGGAAAGTATTGAATCTTTTGAAAAATCAATTTCTGATTTTGTGCCGGATGAAAAAAATATTTTTTCTCCAAAAACACAAATTGATGATTTCGAAAACGAACCTGTTCTTTTTCCCGAACCGAATGAACCCCACTTTATAGACCGTCCGGAGAAGTCAAAAGAAGAAGAAATACCATACCAAACACCTTCTAAAACAAAGTTTATCGATAAAATTTTGAACATATCTCGTGCGCGCAAAAACCGTAGAGATACGCCAACAGTTGATGATAGATTTGCATCTGTTTCAGCCCCTGCAATATCGTCCGAATCCGAAGCTGTTGATTTTTCTTCTGACACAAACTTTGACAACTTAGATATTCCTTCTTTTTTGCGAAGAAAATAGTTTCAGCTTAAAACAAAACGCCGCATAAAAGCGGCGTTTTTTTTATCAGTAACAATCATCCCCGTTGAAAGAATAGTTGATAATCAAACCGTTTCGAATAATAAAATAGGTTTTGCAATAATAAACATCTTCTTGCTCCGAATGTCCGTATTTCAAGCCTTGCCACCCCTCATATGAAAACACATTTTGATAAAGATGATGATGCGGTTTAAGCCCCTTCTTAACATATTCCCAAGCATAATCTGTTCCGTTAACGGCAAAAATATCGTCTGGCCTTCCCCATGTTTCAAACAAGGCATATGAATCTTGCCCGACCCAAGGCGCGAGTTTTTGAGCATATGTCATCTGTCCGTTTTGCGCGCAAGAAGCTGTCAAACCGGCAAATATCAGCAATAAAAATTTTTTTATCATCATATTTTCCCTCTGTATACAGAAGAAAACATAATCACTTCAAATCAAATTTCTAGTATTTTAAATATTCTGGTAATAAGGCTTTTAACCTTTCATAATGCAACAAATCCGTTTTTGCTTTGAGTGTCAAAACACCATCTGTTTCAAGTGTTTTCAAAACCTTTGCATTTTGATAAATCAAACTCAAAGCCTTGCCGTTTTCAGCGGGCAGCACAAAACAAATTTCTTTATAATCGCCGGTCAACTTTTCATCTATTAAATCTAAAAGCTTACCACAGCCCTCGCCTGTCAATGCTGAAAGTGCAAGCATTGT
>DPKR01000029.1 GCA_003542415.1 Alphaproteobacteria bacterium
GGGCTCATAAATGCGTCAAACAGGCGATTTATGTCAGATTGCAAGCCCCAAACATCTGTTGTTTTCGGTTCTTTTTCATGTTTTCTAAGCATTAAATGTGACATATTTTTTCTCCTTTATCTACATTTTTGCTTGAGGCACTCTCCTCAAGTTTCTACTTTAGGATATGGGAGCATTTTTTTATGCGCGCAAGGGTTTCAAAAAAAAATTTTTAAAACCATTGTTTTTTTAAAATTGAAACACTAAATATGGTGCATTTTATCAGAAAAAGGTTATTCTTTATATATCTTGCGTTTGCTGAAATCTTTGGGTTTGATGACTTTAACATGTTTTCCCCAAGTGTAGAGATGCCAATCCATTTCGCGCGCGCCACCGGCGTGGAACTTGACCGTGAGCGTTCCGTCGGGGTTAAAAATCATCTTTTGGGTTGGGTGGAAGATATATAGAAGATATATATTTAAAAATGTTTAAAGGAAGCTAAAACTACTTAATTTATTTTATCTTCATTTTAGACTTTCGAAAAAAATCTTGCAAGATAAAAAATATTCAAATATGCTCATTTTGTCTTTAACTTTTTATGAATGGAGAAAGTTTATGAAAAAAACAGTTTTAGCTTTATTGGTATCTTGTTGCTTTGCAAATGTTTCTTATGCTCAGTTTGAAGGCCCTGCTGCAGCAAATAATCCGGTGATAACAGTTAAACAGGCTTTGGATTTGGGCGACAATGCAAAAGTTGCTTTGAAAGGGAAGATCATAAACAGTTTGGGTGATGAGAAATATACTTTTACCGATGGCACGGCAGAAGTTATCATCGAAATTGATGATGAAGATTGGGGCGGCAGAAAAGTGACGCCGGAAAATACGGTCGAAATTTTCGGTGAGCTTGATAAAGAAATGTTTGAACAGACGAAAATTGAGGTCGATTCTTTTAATGTTCAATAAATGACGGAATATATACATCATTATCAATCGCCTTTGGGGAAGTTGCTTCTTTCGAGCAATGGTGATGCCTTAACAGGTCTATGGTTTGAAGGGCAGAAATATTTTGCAGAGACGGTTGATTATGAAAAAGCAAAAGCGCAAAATCTTCGTGTTTTTGCGCTTTGTGATAAATGGCTCAACATTTATTTTAGCGGAAAAGCGCCTGATTTTATGCCTCCGGTTTCGTTTTGTTCAACACCGTTTCGTGAAGCTGTTTGGCAGATTTTGCTGACAATTCCTTTCGGGGCTGTTACGAGCTATGGGCAAATTGCTCAAATGATTGCAAAGTCTCATTGCTTAGAGCATATGTCGGCACAGGCGGTTGGCGCAGCAGTCGGGCGAAACCCGATTTCGATTATTGTGCCATGTCACCGCGTTGTCGGCTCCAAAGGGGAGCTGACAGGGTATGCCGCAGGTCTTGAGACAAAGAGAAAGCTCCTTTGTCTTGAGTGAATTGTCAAAACAGGTGGATAAAACAAAAAAATATCTTTGTTTAGAGCACACTCTAAAAACTATGTTATACATACAATCAAGTGGAGAAAAACAATGAGATTATTTAGTTTAATTTTTTTAACATTTCTGTTGATGGGAACAAATGCAATGGCGATTACAGTCAATATTTATTACACCGGTGAAAACGGCAATGCGCGCAAATTTGCCGAAGAAATGGAACAGAGCGGAACGGTTGCGCTTATTCGTGCGGAAGAGGGCAACAAAAGGTATCGTTTAAATCAAGCAATTTTTTTTGATATTTTTTTAACATCAAAATTTCTAATTGATTGTTTTGACTATAATTACGTCTTTTAAAAATCTGCTTGACTTAAACGATCGTTTTAAGCCAAAGAGTAAAAAGATACCTTAAACGCCGAATGATAATTATAGCAAAACTCTCGGAAGCCTTATATTTTCTATGTTTTACAATTTTTGAATAAAAAGTGCGTAAGTGCAAAAAAACTGGTTGATTTAATCGTTCGTTTAAATTATACTATTTTCATAATTTAGAAATTATGATTTATGGAGTAAAAAATGAATAAAATAAAAAACATAAAAATTTCTCAGCTTGGTCGATCAATGGTGGAAATGCTTGGCGTTTTAGCAATTGTTGGTGTGTTGTCTGCAGGTGGGTTGGCAGGGTATTCAAATGCAATGAAAAAGCATAAACTCAATAAAATTACCGATCAGATACAAATGATTATCACCAATATTGAAACAATGTTTGCTAATGAAAAAGATTATTCAGCTCTTGGTACTGATCCTGCAGAAGGAACAGCAAATGCTATTAGATTGAACTTGGTACCGAACGAGATGATACAGCCTGACGGCGAAACGCTTAAAAATCCTTACAAGGGTACAGTTCAAATTTATTCCGTCACATACAACGGGGTGGAAAACGGTGCCTATAAAATAGATTACGCCGGCCTGCCTCGGGAGGCAATCATGTACTACGCAACATCGGATTCTAATGTTGAAAACAACATAATGATGAGTGTAGATATTAACGATACTTATTCAAATTAAAATGGAGGGACACATGGATAAGAAAAAACTTTTAAAATTGGCAATGCTTTCACTTGTTGTTGGTAAAACATCTACTTTATCTGCAATTGACAGAATTCAATTCAGTAAAAAGGATGCTGCATCAATAACCGAAGAAAGTGGAAATAAAATGGGATGGTCTTTTTCAACAAAAGTTCGGCGTAATCCTAATGTTTATACCGCCGAAACAGCTATGGAAGATGAAAGTGATACGGATGCCGATACTGATGTTGATTCTGACGATGATTCAGACGCCGATATCGATGCTGACGCCGATGAAGATGCCGATGCAGACTTTGATATGGACGCCGACGAAGACGCCGACGCAGACGAAGATACCGATGCCGACGAAGATGCAGACTTTGATACCGACATTGATGAAGATTCTGACGAAGATG
>DPKR01000144.1 GCA_003542415.1 Alphaproteobacteria bacterium
CTTGCAATCAAAGGATAAATTAAAATCGTAACGATATAAGTCACAAAAATGTGACCAAAGCTCAAAAATATTTTGTAATAAACAGAAAAGAGAGCCCATTTAAGCACATAAGCCAAAAACGAAACAAATGAAAAACCAATCCAACTGACCAGAAAAGATTTTGCATTAACATAATTTCCATACCAAAGAGTAAGAATATAGGCAAAAACAAACACCATAATGTTCATCCCAAACGGCGCACCGCTTAAACTATCAACAACAAGCCCTATGGCAATAACAGAAACAATACCGAACAAATCTGCTCTGTATAAAACCCAAAAATATAAACATATCAAAGCAAAATCCGGACGCAGAAAATGAGATAAAGGCATATGTGTCGGCACAAAGGCAACCAACACCAAAATAAATGTCATCAAAATAGGCAAAAGTCTTCTAAAATAGCCATTCAAAATTTCTGAAAAAGATTCTTTCATCGTTCATTGCTTTCTTCTGGCAATTCTTGACCTAAATTATATTTAACAATTTTGATATATTCAATTTTTTCAATAGAATGAACAGGCTCAATAAGAATTGAATTTTCTGAAACCTCTGAAACAAAGCCTACAGGAAGCCCACTCGGGAAAACACCTCCGACACCGGATGTCACAACTTTGTCGCCAACTTTAATATCTGCGGTCGGCGAGGTTAAGAGCAAATTTAAAACTGCGGTGTTGTTGCCTGATAAAATACCTTTATCGCGGCTACGTTCAATAATAACCGGAATTTTAGAATTGATATCATTGATGAGCATAACACGAACATAATTGCCATGCACGGAATCAACTCTGCCGACAACCCCTTCCTTATATAAAACGACCTGCCCTTTTTGGATATTGGTATCAAACTCGGAAATATACGCAATGAGCGAATGCGAAAAACCATCGCCTTCTCCGGCAATCACTTTAGCCGTTGCAAACTCTGCCTCCGGAGGTGGTGTATAAGAAAGCATTTGAGACAAAAGCTCGTTTTCAATTTTTAATGCTTGTAATTTATTTTTCAAATAATTGACTTGCAATGCATCATTTTTCAAAACCTTATTGTCAGCATAAACCCTCACAACATCACGTATTTTTTCACAAATAAAATATACACCGTCAGCCGGCAATTGTATCACCCTGATAATTGGGTTTAAAATCCTTGATATCAAGTCTTCTGTTTTATTTAAATGTGCATTATCCGCTTTGCTTAAAACAATTAAGCCGAAAGCGGATATCACAACAAGCGTCACAATAAGCTTACGCAGAAAAAGCCTAAATTGACTTAAACGTATAAACAAGACGCGGCGACGTTTCATATCAGCAAGTCTCCTTCAAATCCGCGCCAAAATTTAATACATTGACGACAAAACGCCTTTAAATTTTTGCAAATCATCCAAAGCTCTGCCGGTTCCTTTTGCCACACAAGCTAAAGGCTCTTCAGCAACCGAAACGGGAAGCCCTGTTGCATCGCGCAAAACCTGATCAAGATTTTTCAACAACGCACCACCACCTGTCAAAACAATACCTTTATCAACAATATCTGCAGCAAGTTCAGGAGCCGTATTTTCAAGCGCAACCTTAACTGATTCCACAATTTGTGCCACAGGCTCAGATAATGCATCGGCAATTTGGCGTTCAGAAACAACAATTTCTTTTGGTATGCCGTTTAACAAATCGCGCCCTTTGATCTCCATTGTTTCGCCTTCGCCCTTAGCCGGCGCACAAGCGCATCCGATTTGTTTTTTAATTCGCTCAGCACTGCTCTCGCCGACAAGCAAATTCATATTGCGTCTGATGTATGAAACAATCGCCGCATCCATCTTATCACCACCGACACGCACAGATTTAGCATACACAATACCTCCGAGCGATAAAACGGCAACTTCGGTTGTCCCACCGCCGATATCAACGACCATAGAACCTGTCGGCTCCGTCACCGGAAGCCCCGCTCCGATTGCTGCAGCCATCGGCTCAGGAATGAGCCAAACCTTGCGTGCACCTGCTGCTTCAGCTGACTCTTGAATAGCTCTTTGCTCAACAGCCGTTGAACCTGAAGGCACACAAATAATGATAAGAGGCGTTGCAAAAGTACCGCGATTGTGGACTTTTCTGATGAAATATTTAATCATTTCTTCGGCAATTTCAAAATCTGCAATCACACCATCTTTAAGCGGACGAATGGCTTGAATATTTCCGGGTGTTTTACCAAGCATTTGTTTGGCATCGTTACCAACAGCCAAAACCTGTTTCTTACCCCCCTCTTGTTGAATAGCAACAACAGACGGCTCATTTAATGCAATTCCGCGCCCACGAACATAAACAAGCGTATTTGCCGTTCCCAAGTCGATTGCCATATCGGCAGAAAACAGTCCCATCAATTTTGACAGCATTTATTTAAACTCCATCTTTGTATTTTGTTAACTTTTATTCTTTTTTAAGATATTTACCGCCGATATGCAATAAATTTTTGATTTTGAAAGCCCTTAATTCACAACTTTTTTAAAGTTCTTAAAAACCAAAACCTGCGCGCCCTCAAAAGCACGCAGGTTTTTCTTTAAACATAAAATCCTTGGTTTTAGATAATCTGTTATACGAACTTTACACTTCAGGAACGGAAGCCACTGTCTTTTTCTCAGCGGCAACCGGTTTTTCTTTTGACTTATCAATCTTCTCGCCTTTTAAGACGGCGTTGATTTCATCACCTGTTAAGGTTTCATATTCAATC
>DPKR01000074.1 GCA_003542415.1 Alphaproteobacteria bacterium
CACATGGTGTTTTTTGAAATCCCTGATTTTAAACAGATTCGCGAAAACGAATATTTCGTTTTAACAGATCCGGATATTGCTCCCATAAAAGATTGCCCCTCTGATTTTATGGATTATTTTTATACCCTTTTAATAAAATATCCAAAATTTAACAAAGTCGGCTTTTCTTTGAAAACAGATGATATTGATGAAGTGGGTGAATATAAAAAAACAATCAAACGTTGGGAAAAACAATTTTACAACCGCAAAATAAACTTGTTTAGACCTTATTTATACAATTCATCTATTGACACAACATTTGCCCTTTATCGCCCGCAAAAAGATTGGCAAACCTCAAACTTTTATAAGGCGATTCGCACCGGCTTTCCGTATGAAGCTCGCCACCTTCCGTGGTATAAAGATTTCAACCGTCTCTCTCATGAAGATAAGTTTTATATTGCGTCAGATATTGGAAGCGGCAATTGGAACGATTCGGATCAAGCTTCAAGAGTATATGACCGTTTATGCAATATTCCCGAACACTTTTGGGAACATTTGTTTTCAATCAAATCATCTTATCGCCGAACAATCATCCGATTCTTAGGCTTCAAACTCACCATCAACAGACCTTAAGGAAATTAAAATGAAAACACCTAAAGTATCGGTTATTATGCCAGCTTATAATGTTGAACAATACATCAAAGAAGCTATTGATTCTATACTAAATCAAACATTCCAAGATTTTGAATTTATTATTCTAAATGATGGTTCAACAGATAACACAGCCCAAATAGTCCGTTCTTTCAAAGATAAGAGAATCAAATTTATAGATAATCCATACAATCAAGGATTTATAGCATCATTAAATCAATGCTTAGACATAGCAAAAGGTGAATATATTGCTAAAATGGATTCCGATGATATTTCCTTGCCTGAAAGATTAGAAAAACAAGTTAAATATTTAGATAATAATCCTCAAGTAGGACTAGTCGGTACTGGATATAAAGCATTTGGTAAAAAAGAATTTATTGTTATCCATCCTCAAAAAAGCACCTACCTTGACTTATTACAGGGCTGTTGCACAACTATTTTTATGTGTAGAAAAAGCACCCTTGATAAAAACAATCTCCGTTTTCGAAAAGAATATCTATATGCTGAAGATTATGATTTTTATGCTCGCTTCATCAAATCTGCTCCTATTCACAATATTCAAGAAGTTTTATACTTATATAGATGGCATGGAAACAACGTTTCTATCAAACAAAGCAAAGCTCAAACAGAAACGACAAGAAAAATACAGCAGGAGCTATTAGATTTTTTATCTACAGATACCAAAGTTCAAGAAAAAATTTTGCACTTAGTTTCCCCGTTAATAAAAAAACACAAATATTACCTATTTAATTTTATCCCTATACTTAAAGTGAAGCAAAAGAACAACTCTAAAACATATTATTTGTTTCATTTTATACCGACAATAACCTTAAAACGAGAGGAGAAATAAAATGAAAAGAAAAATTATAAAACTGTTTATCCTTTTCATACCAATACAAAAATGGAGACATCTTTTAAGAAACAAATATCTCAAAACAACAATGATTGAATTTAAAAAGGATAAAATGTTATTAGAAAATATTCTCTCAGGAGAATACAACACCATTTCCGACACATCTATGAGAAATATGCAAGATATTTTTGAAAGCAAATGTATATTGCCCAAAAAACATTTAGGAAATTATATAAATCTGTTATTTAAGAATACATCCGTTTTCTCAGCAGATTATACTCATTCTGCCAACTATATTGTTCTTCGCGGTTCGGGTTCTTGGTCTCCTCAACCGGAAATGGCAAATTGGGCAGTAAAAAATCATATACCTATCATTCGTAGTGAAGACGGCTTTTTGCGTAGTGCAGATACTTGGTGTAATACCGTTGTTGACGAAAAATATACAAACGGAATTTCCTTTACTTTTAGCAATGATGTGCATTACTTTGATGCCACAAAATCTTCTTTAATGGAACGTTTGATAAATGATAAAAGCTTAACTTTTTCGTCAAAAGAACTGGCTCGCGCAAGAAAGTGTATTGACTTTATTGTTAAAAATCACCTTACAAAATATAATCACCAACCAATTTATTCTCCAAAAATCGGAAGAAATGGAGTCCAAAAAATTTTGGTAATAGATCAGTCATATGGCGACTTTTCCATTTCTAAAGGTCTTGCAAATAACAATACTTTTACAACCATGTTAGAAACTGCAATTAAGGAAAACCCTCAAGCTGATATTATTATCAAAACACATCCAGATGCTCTAGCAAAAGGAACTGAAAGAGCTTCAGGTTATTATTCAGGCTATAAGGCTCATGATAATATTTATACATTCACGGCCCCTATAAATCCGATTTCACTATTACAATACTGCGACAAAGTGTATGTATGCACAACGCAATTTGGCTTTGAAGCATTAATGTGTAATAAAGAAGTTCATACATTTGGAATGCCTTTTTATGCTGGTTGGGGATTAACAAAAGACGCTTTGATTTGTGAGCGTCGAACAAACAAAAGAACTTTAGAAGAAATTTTTTATATTGCATATATCCTCTATTCTTATTACGTCAATCCTGACACCCGCAAACAATGCGAAATTGAAGAAGCAATGGATTACCTACTAAAATTGAGACAAGAATATTTTGAAGAATTTAAAATTAGAAAAGATATATAATAAAAAATATTTTCACATTAAATAATCATTCCTCCAAAAGTCTATCTTCAAAAAAGCACTTTAAGACATAACTTTAAAGCGCAATTTAATTGCTAATACAACCAATACACTTTTAAAAACCAATTTAAAAAGGAGAATGAAATGGGTATTTTTACACACCATAACAAAACACAAAACAACCTTCATGCAAATGATGGCTATCACATGGATGACGAACATGAAAATCAATCATCAGGTTCTGCATCTCAAAGCCATGAAAATTCGTCATCTGCCACGCATTCTGACACATCATCTCATAAATCAGCTTGCGGCTGTGGTTGCGGATCTCACACCAAGCCGATGGATGAAGAGGTTGTTGAAATCAAAGAAGAATGGGACTATTAAAAAAGGAGAATCTCTCATGCGTGAAATCATTCAAAAAAGGGAGGATGAAAATCATCCCTCCCGCTTTTCAAATCAAACTCGTGATTTCAGAAGCCTGTGGAATTATTTTTTTGACTTCCGCGGTGAAAATATGGATAACCTCCAACCGAAAATCGATGTCACAGATGAAAAAAATGCTGTTTTGGTCACAGCCGAAATTCCGGGCATCAAAGAGGATGATATTGATCTTAAAATTTCGGAAGACGGCTATTTAACCATCTCGGGCGAAAAAGAACAAACCAAAGAACACAGCTCAAAAAACAGCTATTTTTCCGAAATTTCTTATGGCATGTTCAAACGCACAATCCCCTTGCCTGTTGATTTAGATTATAATATGGCAGACGCCACATATGAAAACGGTGTTTTAAACATCTGTATTCCAAAGTCTAAGGAAGAAAAGCAAAAATATAAAAAAATCAGCGTCAAGAAAAAAGAACAAAGCGCTAAAAATCTTCAGGCCTAATATTCCACCTTGCTCAAATAAAGTCCTTCTGCAGGCGCTGTCACACCGGCGTCTGCTCTTTTTTTGCCCTCTAAAATCGTTTTAACATCTTTGGGTTCTAAATGTCCGTCACCAACCATTTTTAAGGTTCCGACCATATTTCGCACTTGGTGATATAAAAACGATTTTGCCTCCACAATAAAATCGATTTCATCGCCGTTTTTCACAATCTCGAGCTTATCAAGCGTTTTCATCGGCGACTTTGCTTGACACCCTGCGCCCCTGAATGCACTAAAATCATGATACCCGAGTAAATACTTTGCTCCTTCTCTCATCTTTTCAACATCCAAAGCAAAATTCACATGCCAAACCCTGTGCTCTAACAAAACAGACCTTGCGCGCCTGTTCAAAAGCCGATAGACATAGCCCCTTTTTTTTGCTGAAAAGCGCGCATGAAAATCATCCGGCACCACCTCAATTTCAACAACGGCAACAGGCGCATTAACCTCTCGCAATTTAGCATTAAATGCCTCTCTCAGATGATACAAATCAAGTTTTGTCTCCAAATCAAAATGTGCTACTTGCGCAAGTGCATGCACCCCTGCATCTGTCCGACCGGCTGCAAAAATCTCAACCTTTTGACCGCTAAAAGCCAAAACGGCATTTTCAAGATATTCCTGAACGCTGTTTCCCTCATCTTGCTTTTGCCACCCGACCAAATTTGTACCGTCATATTCAATTGTTATTTTGTATCGTGCCATATTTTATTTTTCCTTTAATAAGCATACCATACTCAAAAAAAACTTGAGGTCAACACCTCAAGCTTTTTTCTTCAATTTTCAAAAAAACACTAAGCGGCTTTCTTTAAAGCTTCCGAAGAGCTCAAGAAACCTAATTTTCTTTGAACTTCCCAAATCACTTTCAAAGCTTCCAACGCGTTTTCACCTGTAATGCGCGGTGTTTCCTTGCCTAAAATGCAATTCACAAAGTGGGTTTGCTCAGAAGCCAAAGGTTGGCTTGAAGGAATAAACAAATGTTCTTCGCAGCCTTTTAAGCCATATTTCATCCAGTCCGGCAATTCTGCGTTCATATAAGGTGAACGCGATTGCGTGCAAACATTAATGCTCTGATTGATAAAGTCCATATCAATATAGTTTTCATCTGTTGTGACACTAAGTGTTCTCACGCGTGATTGTGTAATACGGCTTGCTGTCAAGTTGGCTGTCACACCGTTTTCAAATTGGATTAAAGCCGAAATATAATCTTTGCCTTCAGGTTTGTCTTTTGTTTTAACGCTCATTGCTTCAACATTAACAACCTTAGATTTTACAAGAGATTGAACAACCTCAACATCATGAATCATCAAATCCATTGCCACATCAACGTCCGTAATACGTCCACTTGCAGCCGACATACGTTGCGCTGTCAATGATCTGATTTTTGATGTATCGGCCAAAATCTTTGAAAGCTGTTCCACTGCCGGATTAAAGCGCTCAATGTGCCCGACAAGCAATGTCACATTGTTTTCTTTGGCGGCTTTAATCAAACGTTGACATTCAATTTCTGTTGTCGCAAGCGGTTTTTCAATCAAACAGTGAATCCCTTTTTTCAAGAAAAATTCACCAACATCAGCATGTGTCACAGATGTTGTCACAACACTCACAGCATCCACATTTTGTGCCACTTCTTCTAAAGATGCAAAAGCTTTAATACCAAACATCTCTGCAGCAGCTTTGGCCGCATCTTCAAAAATATCATACACACCAACGAGCTCAACACCCGGAAGAGATTTATATGTCTTAAGGTGGTTTTTGCCCATCATACCTGCGCCGATAACGGCAACTTTAATCAAATTCGACATTAATTTTCCTTTTTTTATTCAAGTTAAACTGGGAGTGTATATAACACGATTTGTCCAAAAAATCTCTTAAATTTATGTTACATATTGTTACATTTATTTTTTTTGTCCCATTTAAAAACGATAGAAAGAGCTTATTTATTTTTTTAGGAGAACAAAATGCTACGCTTTATCACCCTGTTTTTATTTGTGCCGTTTTTTGCAAATGCCGCTGAAAATGTTGAAATTTACGGCTCGGCACAAACAGCTTCGGGCAAACCCGACACCGCTTCATTTTCTTTTGATGAGCCCCAAACATCAAATATTCAAATCATCAAAGAAACACCAATGCCTCCAAAAGAAAAACCGCTTCCCGAAACGCTTAATGCTTCAAACTTAAAAGAAATTCATCAAATTTCACCTCAAAACCCGAAACCTTTCTCAATTTCGCCGAAAGCTGAACAAAATGAAATTGAAAACACACTTTATGAAGGCGGTAACCGCATCTACGATATACAATCTTTCCCGATAAAAGACCTCAAAACCATCACCGAGCCAAACATCGACCCCACCATTTCAACTTATCCTGAATATTAAAAATTTGAGATGATTTCTTTTTTTGTATCATGGTCCATTTTAATTTCTCCATAAAACAAAAGATTAACATTAAAAATAGTCCAAAAAAATCCATCTTGAAAAAACTCAAAATGGAGGAGCTACACAGACCGTTGGTACACAGCCTTCCTTATTTGTCACAAAAAAGACGTGTACAAATAGCTACACGAGGAGAAAAAGTGCCTGTTAGTGCCCCATTATACGCACTTTTGATATTCAAAAAATACAGGTTTGCGCCCTTCCCTTATTGCCTTTTTTTGATACTTCGTCTCAACCCAATCTTGAGGTTCCTTGCGCCAATCATCAAACGTTTTTGCTGTCCAAACAAAATCTGAACATTCGTGCATGGTGCGCAAAACATGGCGCTTATATATCGGATGGTCGGTTGCAATCTGCAAGATGCCGCCCGTTTTCAAGATTCGTGATAACTGTTTCAAATTATCCGGATTGATAAACCGCCTGTCTGCATGGCGCTTTTTCGGCCACGGATCCGGAAAAAGAAGATAAACTTTATCAAAAAAACCGTCCGGAATACGTTCAAATAAAAGCCTGACATCGTCATCATAAATGCGCACATTATCCACACGCTCGGCAAGCAAGGAAATATCTTCTGAAATATGCTCTGCATCTTTAATCCCTGTCATTAAAGTCAAAAGATGCGCCACACCGTTTTGAAAAACCTCAACCCCCACAAAACCGATATCTTTTTTCTTGAGTGATATTCCCGCCAAATGTGCGCCGTCACCAAACCCGATTTCTAAATGAACCTCGTTCACGGGTGCACCGAAAAGTTTGTCTTTTTCAAAAACAGTTTTATCTGTAATTTGAACTTTGCATAAAAAGTTCTCAAGCAAAAAACTCTTTGCTTTGCGGATTGTGCGCCCTTTCCGGCGTCCGAAAAACTTTGGTGTATTGATATCCAACACGATTTATCTCTTAATCATCTTCGTTTAAATTCGCGGTCGATTTCGACATTGCAACAATCAGATCAAATAAATATTTTGCAATCTTGCGATTGTTGATTTTGTAATAAGCCGTCACAAGCTCAAGCGTTTCTTTGCGTTTCATCGGATCAAAATCCATTTCAACGCCATCTTCCTTAAGATACTTTGTTGTTTCTTTATCATCTTTATTAAGCATCATCGGGCTTTGGCCTTTAACGGATTGATCCATTTCAGCAAAGAAAAAATCCATCGAAACGCCCAAAACCTGTGCAATATCCCACAAACGACTTGCACCAACCCTGTTGAACCCCTTTTCATATTTTTGGATTTGCTGAAAAGTAAGCCCTAATTTATCCGCCAATTGTTGTTGGCTCAAATTCAAAACCTTGCGCCGCCATTTGATTCGACTGCCCACATGCACATCAACCGGATTCGGCTCACCTTCTGCCAAACGCCCACGCAAAGATTTTTCTTTCAATTGTTCCATCGTCCAAGTCCCAAATTTTTCAATTATTAGTTTTAATATATAAAAGATTATACGAAACTGTCAACAAGCTTATTGTCTTTTGTTCAATTTATTTTTCAGCAAAAGAAAAGCCAAAACAACAAACATAACATATTGTATATTTTTGCCGCCGATTTTGCCGTAAAGTGTTGAGAGGCTTAAAACTTGAGGCAAATAAATATCTCTGCTTCCTTTTTCATTAAGCCCGATTTGAGAAACAATTTCACCCAGCGGATTAATCACCGCACTGATACCGTTGTTTGCAGAACGAACAACGGTAATGCCTTCTTCAACAGCTCTGAGGCGCGCGCTTAGCAAGTGCTGATATGGTCCGCTGCTTTGGCCATACCAGCCGTCATTACTCACCACAATCAAAAATTGAGGTTTATTTTGCCGATTAATAACTTCATCTTCAAAAATCACTTCATAACAAATCAGCGCCCCGAATTTCGGCAAACCTTTGAGTTCAAATGTCTTATATTTTTTACCTTTTGAAAAATCGGCAACCTGATTTGCAACAGGCCTTATCCAATCAGGCAAAAACTTTCGAAAAGGAATATATTCGCCAAACGGCACCAAATGATTTTTATCATAAAAAGCAACCGTTTGCCCCTCAGCGTCAATCACAGACAATGAATTATAAAGCTCATCTTTTTGCTCATCATAGCGCAGCAGCCCCGTCATCAAATAACCATCTTCAGGCACAGCGCGCTTAATCAACTCTTTATAATAGGCCGAAAATCGCGGATCAAAAGCCGTAGCCGTTTCCCCCCACACAACAAAATTCACATTTTCAAACCCGTTTTCGCGGCTCATATCAACATAAGTTTGCAGATTATCTTCAAGCGATTCTCTGTCCCATTTCATACTTTGAGGAATACTCGGTTGCACCAAACGCACCTTCAAATCAGATTCTGTCCTGTCATAGCTTCCCAACCGATGAAAACCAAAACCTATCATCAAAGCCAAAATACAAGCAACAAGCATTGCACTGATTTTATATTGCTTTCGAAACATAGCATAAAAAGCACCTATAAAAACAAGCAAAATAAAACTTAACCCATATGTGCCGACAACAGATGCTGTTTGCATACATATATCTGAAAAAACAAACATCGTGCCTATCATATTCCATGGAAAACCGGTGAGCAAAAAACTGCGCAAATATTCCATCAAAACAAAAGCGCTTGAAAAACCAAAAACCTTTGCCCACACACCTGCATTTTTTAGAGCATGCCAAACCATAAACGGCAAAATAAAAAAGAGGCCGAAAAATGCGCCTAAACCTAAAAGCGCAATCGGATATAAAAAGCCAAATGTTTGAACGTCAATTAAAAGCGCATTTGAAACCCAATAAAATCCGGCAGCGTAAAATCCAAAGCCAAACAAATATCCCGTTAAAGCAGAACGCTTATAGCCCGCCGATTCGTCGCATATAATAAAAGCAAACAAAAACCCTAAAAAAGAAAGCGGCAGAGCATAAACCGGCGCAAACCCTAATGAACAAAGCGCTCCTGCAGAAAAAAGAGCTGTTTTCGGATGTCTTATTTTTGCAACTTCAAACATTTTTTATTCCTGATACGGATTGTCAATGCCGAGTTTTTTTAAAATAGCAATTTCAAGGGCTTCCATCTCGCTCCGTTCATCATCTTTCATATGGTCATAACCCAAAATATGAAGCATTCCATGCACACATAAATGGCAAAAATGATCTTTGAAAGGCACTTCAAGTTCTTCCGCTTGGCTTGCCATTGTCTCAAACGCCACAATCACATCGCCTAGCGAAATATCTTGTTCCTGCTCAAGTTCTGCTTCAAAGAATTCATCATCAACATTTGCAAATGAGAGCACATTTGTCGGCTTGTCTATCTTTCTGAATTCTTTGTTCAAGGCGTGCACTGTTTTGTCATCACTTAAAGCCAAATTGATTGAAAAATTTTTGGGCTTGTTTAAGAACCAAACATCGTTTTGAACAACCTCCAAAAGCGCATTTTTTGAAGATTCGATAAGCGCCTGAAGATGCGCAATATTATCTTCCCAGCGCTTATCTTGAACATCAACGAAAATCTCAAATTTAAGCATTTTCTTGCTCATATAAACGTTTTGTTTTTTCCTCATACATCTCGTTTAAGTGTTTGCTTTTTTCTTCGTATGCCTGAACGATTTTAGCAACCAGTCCGTGACGCACAACATCGCTTGAAGTAAATGTCACAGATGTGATGTTTTTCACATTTTTTAAGGTTTCAAGCGCATCTCTCAAACCAGAAACAACGCCGCGCGGCAAGTCAACCTGGCTCAAGTCACCATTGACAACCATACGTGAATTCTCACCCAAACGTGTCAAAAACATTTTCATCTGCATCGGGGTGGTGTTTTGTGCTTCATCTAAAATCACAAAAGCGTTTGAAAGTGTGCGTCCACGCATAAACGCAAGCGGCGCAATTTCGATCTCGCCTAATGAGAGCTTCTTATCAACCATTTCGGCCGGCAACATTTCATACAGTGCATCATATAAAGGCCTCAAATATGGGTCAACTTTTTCTTTCAAATCGCCCGGTAAAAAGCCCAAATTCTCACCCGCTTCAACAGCCGGACGAGATAAAATAATTTTATCAACCGCCCCCTCAAGCATCATTGAAACAGCGAGTGCAACAGCCAAATATGTCTTACCCGTACCGGCAGGGCCCAAACCGAAAACGAGTTCGTTTTTGAGCATCGCGTCAATATATTTGGCTTGTGTGGCAGACCGCGGATAAATATAACGTTTTTTCGTTTTCAAAACCATATCGTTCAAGTTTTGAATCTCCGATTCGTCTGCACCGCCCGAACACATTCTGATCGCGGCCTTCACTTCTTCTTCGCCAACCTCAATCCCCTTGCTGACCTTATCATACAAAACCATAATGGCGGTTTTTGCCTGATCAATTTCTTTCGGGTTTCCTTTAACGGTTATCTGATTGCCAAAGCTTAAAATCTCAACGCCCAAAGTTTTCTCAATAAGCCTCAAATTCGCATCTGATGCTCCAACGAGCTTTTGGATTAATTGATTGTTATATAATTCAAAATTAAGTTCAGCCATAATTAAATCACCTTTCTTTTTTTTCTTTATAACATAAATAAATTAAAATTTTCTAACCCGGATCTCCCATTTAAATCACCTTTCCTGTTAAAGAATTTGTTGTTGCGCTTAAAATTTTCACTTGTTTGATTTTACCCATCATATCAGAGCTGCCTAAAGCATGCACATTTTGCATATAAGGCGTACGTCCGATAAGTTGTCCTTTATGACGCCCGTTTTGTTCAAACAAAACATCAAAAACCTGTCCTACACATTTTTGATTAAACTTATCCTGCAGTTCAAAGAGCCTTGCCTGCAAAATATCCAAACGTTCTTTTTTGATTTTTTCGGGCACTTGATTTTCCATCGTTGCGGCAGGTGTTCCCGGTCGTTTGCTATATTTGAACGAAAATGCCTGAATATATTGAATCTGTTCCACCAAATCCATCGTTGCTTCAAAGTCTTCATCCGTTTCACCCGGGAACCCCACAATAAAATCAGATGACATTTCAAGCCTCGGATTCGCCGCTTTTAATTTTTGCACAACCTCGATATAAGTTTCGCACGTGTGGCGTCTGTTCATCGCTTTCAAGATTTTGTTTGAACCCGATTGCACCGGCAAATGCAAATACGGCATCAAAATATCAATATCATGGTGGCACTTGATCAAATCATCATCAACATCTGCCGGATAAGATGTTGTGTAACGAAGCCTTTTCAAGCCCTCAAGTTCTGCCATTTTGTTCAATAAATATGCCAAATTACGTTCCTTGCCGTTTTGATCTTCGCCGTGATAAGAGTTGACATTCTGCCCTAAAAGGTTGATTTCCAAAGTGCCTGTTGCAATCAGTTTTTTGGCCTCTTTTATCACATCTTCGACCGGCCTTGAATATTCCACCCCTCTTGTGTATGGCACAACGCAATATGTGCAAAAATTGTTGCACCCTTCCTGAATAGCCAAAAACGAACAACCGCCTTCAGCTTTGTTTTCCGGCAAAAAGTCAAACTTCGATTCGGGCGGAAAATCTGTGTCCACCACGCCCGATTCTTTTTTGTTTTTAATTTGCTTCAAAATCTCAGGCAAACGGTGATATGTCAAAGGCCCCAAAGCAAAATCAACATACGGCGCACGTTTTAAGATTTGCTCATCTTCGGCCTGCACCACACAACCGGCCACACCGATAATGGTTTTTAAGCCCCTTTCCGCACGTTCGTTTTTGGTGATGAGTGCACGCCCCAAATCCGAAAACAACTTTTCGGCCGCTTTTTCTCTGATATGGCATGTGTTAAAAAGCACCAAATCAGCCTCTGACTGATTTTGCGCCTTTTGATAACCCATATCCTCCAGCATCATTGCCATTCTGTGCGAATCATACACATTCATCTGGCAGCCGTAAGTTTTGATAAAATATTTTTCTTCCATTTTTCTTTTTTTTTGTTTTTTTATGCTGCCATTATGCTACGCCAAAGCTTAACATTTTTCAAATGTTTTTTTATTTTCGCACTTAAAAATTGGGTATTAAAAAACATTTTTAGTGCTTTTCAATTCTCTTTTATTATATATAATTAGAAACAATAAAAAATAACAAAGAGGAAAAACAATGAAAAAACCTGTTATGCTCCTTATCTTAGACGGCTGGGGCTACCGCCAAAATTTAACACCCGATAATGCCATTGAAAACGGACATACGCCAAACTGGCATGAGCTTTTAAAAACTTGTCCGAACGCTTTTGTTGAAACATCGGGCCTGGATGTCGGTTTGCCTGAAGGCCAAATGGGCAACTCCGAAGTCGGACACATGAACTTAGGTGCCGGCCGTGTTGTGATGCAAGACCTGCCAAAGATCGACCAAGCCGTCAAAACCGGAACACTCGCTCAAAACCCTGTTTTGCTCAAACTTATTGACACCTTAAAACAAACGGGTGGCACTTGTCATTTGATGGGTTTGATGTCGCCGGGCGGCGTTCACTCTCACCAAAACCACATTTTAGCTTTGGCTAAAATCTTAAATGATAACAACATCAAGGTTGATGTTCATGCCTTTATGGATGGGCGCGACACCCCGCCACAATCAGGCGCCGGCTTTTTGAAAACTTTTGAAGACGGCATCAAAAACCTCTCAAATGTCAAAGTGGCGACCATCTCCGGTCGTTTTTATGCCATGGATCGCGACAAACGTTGGGATCGTGTCGAAAAAGCTTATAACAACATTGTTTTGGCAGACGGCAAACGTTTTGCAACCGTTCAAGAGGCGATGAAAGCAACTTATGATGAAAACGTCACGGATGAATTTATTGTGCCTTGCGTTGTAGGCTCTTATCAGGGCGCCAAAGACGGCGATGCCGTTTTGATGGCAAACTTCAGAGCAGACCGCGCACGCGAAATTTTATATGCTTTGTCCGATAAAGAATTTGCCGGCTTTGAGCGCAAAAAGACGATTCGTTTTGCCATCTCGGTCGGCATGGCAGAATATTCGGTTGACCATAATCGTTTTATGCAAACATTGTTTGGCCCCGAAGAACTTAAAGACATTTTCGGCGAAATCGTTTCAAAAAACGGCTTGACACAACTGCGCATTGCCGAAACCGAAAAATATGCTCACGTCACATTCTTCTTCAATGGTGGTGAAGAGCGCGAGTTTGAAGGCGAGAGCCGCATTTTGATCCCGTCTCCGAAAGTTGCCACCTATGACTTAAAGCCCGAAATGAGTGTTTATGAAGTGACCGACAAACTTGTTGACGCCATCGAAAACCATAAATTTGATGTCATTATCTGTAACTTCGCAAACGGCGACATGGTCGGCCACACAGGCATTATGGAAGCTGCCCTCAAAGCCGTTGCAGCTGTTGATGAAAACTTAGGCCGCGTATTGAGCGCCATCAAAAAAGCAGACGGAACCCTTCTCGTGACCGCCGATCATGGCAATGTCGAAAAGATGATTGATGAAAAAACGGGCGAGCCCTACACGGCGCACACGGTCGGCAAAGTCCAAGCCGTTTTGTATAACGCACCGTCTTATGTCAAAGGCTTGCATGACGGGCGCTTGGCAGATATTTCGCCAACGCTTTTAGACTTGCTCGAGATTGAACAACCTTCTGCCATGACAGGAAAATCTTTGATTGAGAAATAAATGAACAAACGCTGCCTGAACATCTTGATTGCTTTGCCGATGTTTTTATGGGCTCCTTTGGTGCAGGCAGCCTCCATTTCTCAAACAGATGTTGAAGCCCTGGAGCAAAAATCCGATCAAAAAAAGATGGAATATAAAAAGCTTCAGGCAGAATCTGTTGCCTTGAGCTTAGAACTTGCAAAAATGAACCGCGAGCTTGTTGAAGCCGCCAAACGCGTTCAAAAAGATGAAGACAGCATCACAAAAACGGAAGAAGAACTTAAATTATTAAAAGACAAGGTTCGCGTCACACAAGAAAATTTCGATAAAGAATATCAAAATTTATCTATGCTTTTGGCTTCTATTCAAAACCTTGCCTTGCACCCGAAAGATTCTCTTCTTTTCCAACCTTTAACACCTGTTGAAGTCATCCAAAGCGCTTTGCTGATGCGAAACACTGTCCCTGAAATCAATGAAAAAGCATCAAAACTCAAAAAAGATTTAGACAACCTAACAGCTCAAAAAGAAGCTTTAAATAAAAAATTGCTTCAACTTTCTTCTCAAACAAAAGATTTGAAGAAAAAACAAGAGTCCATGAAAAAACTCGCAACCGAAAAAAACAAATTGCGTGAAAAACTCGAGGGCGAAACATCAAAAGCCAAGCAAGAGGCTGTCAAATTAGCATCAGAAGCATCAGATTTGCGAGACTTAATGGAAAAAGCCATCAAAGAGGCAGAAATCAAACGTCGCAAACAAGAAGAACTCAAACGTGCTGCTCGTGAACGCGAGCTCGAAGCTCAAAGAAAACTTGAAGAAGAGCAAATCAAACGTTTGCGTGAAGGTCGAGGACTTGGTTTTGAAAATCAAGAACAAGAAACCGCCGGTGCAAAAGATGACAACACACAATATGATATCATCAAATCAGAGCCCGTCAGACAAACGGCAAAAATCTCTTCTGCAAGCGGACAATTCATTCGTCCGGTTCGAGGCGATATCATCACACATTATGGACAAGAACTTTCAAAAGGCGTCAACTCAAAGGGAATTGTTTTCAAAACGCGTGATAACGCACAAGTCGTTGCCCCTTATGACGGCACTGTTGTCTTTTCAGGTCCGTTCAAAGGCTACGGCAACCTTATCATCATCTCGCATGATAATGATGTTGTCTCCTTAATTGCCGGCATGAAAAGCATTGACACCGAAAACGGACAAATGGTCTTAGCCGGTGAACCTGTCGGTCTCATGCCCGACAATCAAAATGCCAAACTTTATATGGAAATCAGAAAAAACAAAAAACCGGTCAATCCGCTTGGTTGGCTTGGTCAATAACGTGAGGAACAAAATATGATTAAAAAACTTTTATTACTAACATTAGCATTAACATTCGTTGCACAAGGTGCTTATTCTGCCGATAAGAAAAAGCAGGAACATACCACCTATGAAATGCTCAACTTGTTCGGTGAGGTTATGGAACGCACCAAAATAGGGTATGTTGAAGAAGTTTCTGACCAAGAACTGATTGAACAAGCCTTAAACGGCATGCTTTCATCGCTTGATCCTCACAGCAGCTATCTTGATGCCGAAAGCTTTAATTATATGTCTGAACAAACAAAAGGCAAGTTTGGCGGTCTCGGCATAGAAGTCACAATGGATAACGGGCTTGTCAAGGTCGTTTCTCCGATTGATGATACCCCTGCATTCAAAGCAGGTTTAAAAGCCGGCGATTATGTCACACACATTGACGGCGAAACGGTTATCGGGCTTAACTTGAACGAAGCTGTTGCTAAAATGCGCGGCAAAATCGGCACAAAAGTTAAATTATCCATCAGACGCGAAGGCGAAAAACCTTTTGATGTGACCTTAAAGCGCCAAGAAATCAAAATCCAATCCGTCAAAACAGAAATCAAAGATGATGACATTTTATATGTTCGTATCTCCTCATTTACGGAAGATAATGACAAATCAATTACCAAAGCCTATGAAAACGCTTCAAAAAAACTGGGCGACAAACTTGCAGGGCTTGTCATTGATGTCAGAAACAATCCGGGCGGACTTTTAGACCAAGCTGTTGCCGTTTCTGATTTGTTTTTAGATAAAGGCGAAATTGTTTCCACCCGCTCGCGCAACGAACAGGATAATGTCAAATATTCAGCTCATGCCGGCGATATTTCAAACGGCTTGCCGATTGTTGTGATTATCAATGAGGGTTCGGCTTCCGCTTCTGAAATCGTCGCAGGTGCGCTGCAAGATCATCATCGTGCCATCATTTTGGGCGAAAAATCTTTCGGCAAAGGCTCCGTCCAAACGGTTATTCCGCTTGGTGATTTCGGTGCAATGAGATTAACCACTGCGCGCTATTACACCCCTTCCGGCAGATCTATTCAAGCCAAAGGCATTGAACCTGATATTGAGGTTTTGCCCGCTGAGGTGAAACCGCTTGAAAATTATGGTTTCGTTTTAAAAGAATCTGAGCTGAACGGCGCCCTGAAAAACGATGAACAGGAAGATAAATCGGGTAGCAAAAAATCAAAAGAAAATAAAGATGAAAAAATCGGGGATTATCAACTCACACGTGCGCTTGATTTGGTTCATGCTTTAAGGCTTTATCAAACAAACATATCATCTGACAAAACAAGTGAGGATCAAAAATAATGCCGACTTATCGCAATTGCGCCGGAATCATTTTGTTTAATGATAAAGGGAAGGTCTTAATGGGCGCCCGTGCCGATAAAAAGGGCCAGCACTGGCAATTTCCGCAAGGCGGCATCGAAGATGGCGAAAAACCTCAGGAGGCAGCTCTTCGCGAATTAAGAGAAGAAACATCTGTCAAATCTGCCGAAATCATCATGAGCCTAAATGAGCCCATATCCTACACTTTTCCCAAACCGATCAGAGAAGGCTTAGCCGCCAAAGGCAAAACACACGTCGGGCAAAAAATGTATTGGTTTTTGCTTCATTTCACAGGCCAAGACAATGAAATCAATGTTCAAACAGAAACGCCTGAATTTAAAGCTTATGAATGGACAGACATCAAAAGCGCCCCCAAACGTATCATCTTTTTCAAAAAAGGTGTTTATCATCGTGTCTGCCGCATTTTTGAGCCATACATTGAAGCATATATTCATCGCGCAGAATGTTTGGTTGGAAACGTTGAAGATGAAATCAAAGAAGGGGCTTAAGATAAAGCCCCTTCTTTGATTTCAATCATTTGCCGAATATATTCTATTTTGTTTTTTTAGCAGCAATTTGTTTCTTAATAGCTTTTGCTTCAGGTGTCAAATTCTTAGAAGATGTATTTTCCAAATAAGAATCCAAACCACCTTTGTGCTCAATAGAACGCAAAGTTTTAGAGCAAATTTTGAGCTTAAAAACTTTATTAAGTGTTTCGCTCAAAAGAGAAACAACATGCAAATTCGGCATAAAGCGACGACGTGTGCGGTTGTTTGCGTGGCTGACATTGTTACCGCTTTGAACGCCAACACCTGTTAAATCACATTTTTTAGCCATTTTATTTATCCTTTATCTCAAATAAAAACAAACTTTGTTGCCATTAAATACAGACATTTTCCCTTTATGTCAAGCAAAATTATTAAAAAAACATAAAAAAAGACTGGTAAAAAATAAAAAACTGATATAAAAAACAAAACACAATGTATCCGTAGCTCAATTGGATAGAGTGTTGGCCTCCGACGCCAAAGGTTGCGAGTTCGAACCTCGCCGGATACGCCAAAACAAAAAAACGACCTTTATGGTCGTTTTTTTTGTTTGCTTCGGTATTGCGAGGTGAGAACTGTGAAACGAGTGTACTTTAAACGTACACGACCGAACTTAAGTGAATTTTTCTGTACTTAGCTACCAGCTATACGAACTTTTCCCCTATTTTTCGATGATGATGATTTTTTCAGCTGTAATCACATACCCCCAAACAACCTTGTCTCCCTCATTTCGAAGCGCGACGCGTTCTTGAGAAAGTTTCGAATAGCCGCACTTTTTCAAAAGCGTCATCACATAATCTAAGTTGTGCACAAATCGTCCGGATGGCATCAAAAGAAAGTCGTCGGTCGTAAACAAATTTTCAGAAACGCTGAAAACAAACAAACCGCCCAATTCAAGATTGCTTGCCACATTTTCAAACACCACACGCAAATCGCCGAAATATGTCAACACATCTGCCGCAGTAATGA
>DPKR01000094.1 GCA_003542415.1 Alphaproteobacteria bacterium
AACGCATTCGTAATGCGTGGGTCGGTAGTTCGAGTCTACTAACCGGCACCATTTAAAAACCATCCTCAAGAGATGGTTTTTTTATAAATTATTTTTCGAAACAATAAAGTCCATCATACGCGTTTTATAAAACGCGTTTTTATAAAATATGGAGAATAGTTTAGATAAAGTGAAGTTTTAGGCAAAAGTACCGCAGTGTACATAGCAGTACATGAGGACACTTTTGCTTAAAATTTTGCTTTAGATGAGCTATTATACATATTTTATTTGGCCTGATGGACAACAATTTGTTGGAACGGAATCTCAATCCCTTCCTCATTAAATCGTTTGTTGATGGCAAAACGTAATTCGCTCGGAATAATCCACCCTTCCCAAATGTTGTTTGAATAGCACCTCAAATCAAAATCAAGTGAACTTGCGCCGAAATCCTTGAAAATCACATACGGCGCAGGCGAGCGCAAAACCTTCGGATTCGCATTAGCACATTCGAGTAAAATATCCCTCACTTTTTCAACATCTGTTCCATAGGCCACCCCGACAGAAACATTAAGCCGCGTCCAGTTGTTGCCATGCGTCATATTTATAACAGATGATGATAAAAGTGTTGCATTCGGCACAATCACACTTGTTTTCTTAAATGTTTCAAGCTCGGTTGAACGAATATTGATTTGTTTGATTTTTCCTTCTTCGCCGCCAATGTCGACCCAATCGCCAACCTTAAACGGCCTTTCAAACAAAATGATAATACCCGAAACAAAGTTATTAATCACATTTTGCAAACCAAAACCGATACCAACAGAGAGAGCACCGGCAATCACCGTTAGGTTTGTCATGTTTCCGCCCATTGCAATAATTGCTAAAATAAACGAAAGCACAATCCCGATAAAGTTCACAAACGAATCTAGCGAATGGCGAATACCCTCATCAACTTCCAAGTGTGTAAATGCATTTTGCATCAAATGGCTTCTAAACATCTTCACAAGCGAATATGAAACCACAAAAACGATCACCCCGAAAACAATCGCCACGAGCGAAATTCGAATTCCGCCAATGCTAAACCCGAACAAAATTTTTCTAACAACATGCATTAAAAAGTCGCTTGAAAATCCCCAAAGGTTCAACAATGCAAAAAGAAACACAAACACCAAAAACGGATTGACCAAAACCGTCAAGACAAAATTGACTTTAATCAAAAGCGAGCGTCTGGCATGAAAACTCTTTCCCCAAAGGCCAACAACAAAAATGCGCCTGACAAGACTTTCTAAAAAGTTTTTCACCATCAGGAAAATCCCAAACAATCCCGCACTTAAGATATATCTGTTCAAAATATATGCGCAAAGGTTCGGATACCCGAACAACCCCACGCCCAAAGTGCCTGTCATCAAAACGGCTGTCAAAATATTGATTTTGAACGAAAGTGAACGCCAGTCGTCTGTTGAATCATCTTCCGGCGACAAAATTTTTGCGGTCACAAGCATAATTGCAATAACTTTTGCCATTGAACAAAAAGATGTCAGAAGATTGATTAAAATCGGCTCATAAGTTGCCTCAATCGCCACTTTTTCCATCACGGTTGTCACCGCAATCAGCATCACACTCAAATTAACAGCGTGCGAAATTTTAACGGCTTTTTTGGTTGAAAGCGCAATCGGACGCCAATTTTCTTTAGAAGGCGCCAAAACCGCATGCACAACAGCCCGTGCAATCACAATATACAAAAGCCAAATAAGCGATTTTTCAAGCACAAGGCCGAAAAAACCGACCGAAAACACTTTTGATCCGATCATCCACCCCAAAAAACCTGATATAATAAACGCCGGCACCAAACCATACGCCACCCCGTTTGCCACCGCAGCAACCATTTTTTGAACCATATTCGGTGCTTCAATATCTGTTTTATAGCCCCAGTTTCTTAAAATAAAACGTCTCAAAATAAGTCCGATCCAAATCGCCGCCACCAAAATAAAGATAACCGGCACAACATATGTCAAAACATATGACTTAGCACTTTCATCAAGGCGTTGATACCAATGAACGGGCGATTTAACAATATCAAAGAAAAATACCGCCAACGATTTAAAACTTGCAAAAAATGTTTGAGGTAAGAGCAAAACTTCTTGTTTATCAACCAAATTGCCCAAAACTTTTTGGCTCTTAAAGTTTAAGGTCAGCATATTCAAATTGTCGATTTTGACCTGCAAAATATCTGTTTCGGCAATTCTGCTTTTTAGGAGTGCCAACTCGTCTTTAAGTTCTTGGCGCTTATTCGTCAGTTCTTTGAGCTCTTTGCTGCCTTCTTCAATATCTCCCATTGCATCAAGCTGCTTTTGAACAAGCTTTGCCTCGCGCTCATTAAAACGCTTTGTTTCGGCCAAATTGTTTGAAATTTCATATAAAAGTGTTGTTTGTGCATCAATTTCCTCAACAGAAATCTGATCATTTTTCAGGTTCTCTTCAAGCGTTTCGAGCTGTGCGGATATCTTCTTAAATTCGACCTTGCGTGACAAATCTGCCGCACCGGCTTGCATCGCAAACCCCAAACATAAAACCAAAACAAACTTAAACAAAGAGCGCATATCAATCTCCTACTTTGTTAATAACAATTCCATCACATCAACAGCGTTTCTTGCGCTGTCCGCACGCAAGTTGTCAGCCACCGCCCAAAAACTGAAACCGTTTTTGGCCGATAAATCCTGACGCAACCTTGAAATATAAATATCATTTTCGCCTTGAATATCGTTCAGGCTCACATATCCGCCGTCTGTTTGCTTATCAAAAACAACAATACCTTTCGTTTGCCCCATCAAATTTTTCACATCATCAATATCAACATCACTTGCCGTTTCAACATTTGCAAACACCCCTGCGCCGATAAACGCCGGCACATAAGCCAAATTGGCGTGTATTTTCATATTTCCGCCCAAAACTTTTTTGATTTCGGCATTAACGGCCCATTCAGCCTTTGTTTCTTCACCAATAAATTCACCAACCTGCGGCAACACATTAAAGGCAATTTGTTTTTTGAAAATTTCCTCATCATCAACAAGAGGCATATTCATATAAATCTTGCGCGTTTGTGAAAAAAGCTCATCCATTGCCTCGTGGCTGTGAAAAGAGGTTGAAAGATATCCGCTTAAAACAATTCGAATTGCGCCGTATTTTTCATTGACCTTTGAAAGCGGCTTCAAAACCTGCGTCACAACGGCCATCGGCACAGAAACAACATTTTTCTTGGCCTCTTTGATTGCCTCATTATTCAACCCTGCAACAATCATCGGCACATCAGCATCAGCTGATGTTGCACCCGAACAATCCACAATTTTAACCCCCTTGCTCATCGCTTTAGGCAAATAACGTTTTGCCACTTCTTCTGTGCATGCAAAAAGCACAACATCAGCTTTTGCAAAATCAAAATCATCTAAATTCAAAACGTCTAAATCTTCGTCTTCGCCATAAGAAACGAGCGTGCCAAGCGGGCTTTTCGGTTCGAGCGCAATCACATTATCCACATTCACATCATTTTCGCTCAAAAGCCCTAAAATTTCGCGTCCCAAGTTTTCTTTAGCACCGACAACTGCAATTTTAACCATTATTTTTTCCTTTTTATCAAATTATTTTGCTTGCAAAATAACATATATTTATTAATATTTTTTTTAAATAATCTTTTTTTTGAAAGCTTAAGCAATGACATCCTTAAAAACAAAAATTTTAAACATTGAATTGGAAAATCCGTTTTTATTGGCCTCTGCGCCTCCGACAGCGCGCATAGACAGCATTGATAAAGCTTTTTCACTCGGTTGGGGCGGGGCTGTTCTCAAAACCATTACCCCTGACGATTTAGAAATGATTGAAGCAAGTCCGCGTTATGCTTCTTGGCGGATTGGCCAAAAAGTTTGCGGTTTTGAAAATTTTGAACTGCTGAGCCACCTCTCCGTTCAGGAATGGGTTGCCGGCATTCATTATCTGCGTGAAAAACACCCCACAAAAGTCCAAATTGCGAGCATCATGGCGCCCGTTGCCAAGCAAGAATGGCAAAATCTTGTCCAAACCTTGAATCAAACGCCGATTGATGCCTTTGAGCTCAATTTCTCGTGCCCTCACGGTATGCCTGAAAAGGGTGTCGGCATGGCCATCGGCACACATCCTGAAATTTCCGCTCAAATCACAGCATGGGTCAAAGAAGTCGCTCAAAAACCTGTTTTTGTTAAGCTCACTCCAAATGTCACCAACATTGCTCAAATTGCCAAAGCGGTTGAAGATGCCGGTGCAGATGGTCTCGCTGCCATCAACACGGTTCAATCCCTGATGGGCATTGACTTAAACACCTTTAAACCCCAGCCGAATGTCAACGGCAAATCCACTTTCGGCGGCTATTCGGGCATAGCTGTCAAACCGATCGGGTTGCGTTGCGTTGCCCAAATACGCCAATCAAGCAACCTTCCGATTTTAGGCACAGGCGGTGTATCTTCTTGGCAAGATGCGGCTGAATATATGGCTGTCGGCGCCGATGCCGTTCAAGTCTGCACAGAGGTGATGCTCAACGGCTACCAAATCATCGAAAATTTAAAAAAAGGCTTGCTTTCCTACCTCGAAAGCAAACAATTCAACTCGCCTTCTGATTTGAAAAACAGAGCAATTGCCAACTTATCCGCACACAAAGACTTAAACAAATCAAAACAGGTTTATCCGAAAATTGATGATGAAGCCTGCATCAAATGTCAAAAATGCGTTATGCTGTGCGATGAATCGGAACATAGTGCTTTGAGTTTTCAAAACGGACATATTGAGCTCAACAAGGCGCGGTGCGTCGGTTGCTCACTTTGCAAGCAGGCATGCCCGAAACTTGCCATTTCGATGAAATAAAAGAAAGCGGCATTAAGCCGCTTTTTCAATTTCTTTCAAACATTTTTTGAGCGATTCACGCCAATATGGAATTTTTAACCCAAATTGCTCTTTCAGACTCGTCTTGTCCAAAACGCTGTAAAACGGGCGCACAGCTTTTGTCGGATAAGCACTGCTGGGCAGTGGCTCCACTTTGCATTTTAAACCTGCCTCAAGCATAATCGCCGTTGCAAAATCATACCACGAGCAAACCCCTTCATTTGTGAAGTGATAAACGCCCTTCGTTTTGGCGTTGATTTGCGGCAAAATCTGAACAATCGCATCGGCCAAATCGCCGGCATAAGTCGGTGTGCCGATTTGGTCTGAAACAACGCCGATTTGTTCCTTTTCAGCCCCAAGCCTCAGCATTGTTTTCACAAAGTTTTTTCCATGCGCGCTATAAAGCCATGCCGTACGCAAAATCACGGCCTCTTTAGCGTTTTTCAAAACAGCCTGCTCACCTGCGAGCTTCGTTCGGCCATAAACACTCAAAGGTTTTGCCT
>DPKR01000110.1 GCA_003542415.1 Alphaproteobacteria bacterium
AAACACACAAGATAAAATGTTATGCGCGGGCTTTGACCCGCGTATTTCGTATATAAATGACGTTTTTGCATTTTTTGCTTGATTTTTTGTACACTTTTCCCTATACTTAAAAATGCATCGAAACGGTGCAGAGCTTCCCAAGCTTTTACTTCACTCGGCACTTTTTTTTGTGTCGTTAATGATTATCTCCGACAAAGGTCGGAGAGCTTTCGGTTGAAAAATCGAAAGGTCATTTAGTGAAGTATGATATTGGGACTCTCCGACCGCTTCTGTTTTAAGAAGTGGTTTTTTTTTAACCAAATATCATAAGGACTAAACATATGAAAAAATTGTCTCTTCTTTTTATTTTATGCCTTGCAGCTTGTACTTCACTTACAAAGGCGGAACAAGACCAACTTCATCTTTTAAAATCTTACGGCATTACGGTTGATAAACCGATTGGTCAGTATGAAAAACCGGCAAAACCAGCCGCGGCTGGTTTGCTCAACTTGCTTCCGGGTTTTGGAAACTTTTATCTGGCCGCCGGAAATGGCGCTGAAAGTAATCATTGGCTATATGGTGCAGGAAATTTGCTCTTTTGGCCTATTTCAATTTTATGGGGCGTGCCTGAAGCGGTCGTTGATGCTAACAATATCAATAAGCGAGAGTTGATTTATTACTATCAATACAATCCCATTGGAAAACAAGAACTTCAAAGAACAGGTATAAGACTTTATCAATAAAAAAGAGGGAAGTTTTTCCCTCTTTTTTTATGACCCTTCGAGCGGACTATAAGATAAAGTGAATTTCAGATTCTTTACCCTTCGTGCAATCGAAAGGAACCTTTTTGTTCGTTATTGTAACAAGAAGCTAAATTCTATCTTCTTAAAAATTACCCTTACGAACACAAAAAATATAAGCCCGGAAAAAATTGTTTCAACCAAGATAGCCGAATTATCAGGCATGAAATAAATAGTGATTGACAACAAAACATTAAAAGAGTAATTTTTCAAAAGTTATTTTTTATCAAGGATACAGAACAATGACAGATATATATTTGCACAACACCTTAAAACAAAGAAAAGATTTGTTTAAACCGATTGATGAAAAAAATGTGCGTATGTATGTCTGCGGACCGACGGTTTATGACAAAGCGCATTTAGGAAATGCCAAAACACCGGTTGTTTATGATGTTTTATATCGCCTGCTTTGCTATGTTTACGGCAAAGAGCATGTGACATATGTTTCAAACATCACAGATGTTGATGATAAAATCTTGAACAAACATCAACAAACAGGCAAGCCGATCCGTGAAATTACCGAAGAAACATATAATTGGTATATTCAAGACATGGAAAAACTCAATGTTTTGGCGCCAAATTATCGTCCGCGCGCCACAGAATATATTTCTGAAATGATTGAGCTTGTCAAAAAGCTCCTTGCAAATGGGCATGCTTATGAGGCAGAAGGGCAGGTTTTATTTGATGTTGATTCAATGCCAAATTACGGCTGTCTTTCTAACCGCTCAATGAAAGAGATGATGGCAGGGGCGCGCGTTGAAGTAGCAGATTATAAGAAAAATCCGGCAGACTTTATTTTGTGGAAACCCTCAGAGCCGGATCAACCGGGATGGAATAGCCCTTGGGGATACGGCAGGCCGGGGTGGCACCTAGAGTGCTCGGCAATGAGTTCCAAACTTTTAGGCAACGATTTTGATATTCACGGCGGTGGTTCTGATTTGATTTTTCCGCACCATGAAAATGAATTGGCGCAAAGCACATGTGCCTTTCCGAACACGCATTTTGCGCATTATTGGGTGCACACCGGAATGCTCATGATTAACGGCGTGAAAATGTCTAAATCACTCGGCAATTTTTATACTGTTGATGAAATTTTGGCGGAGCATCCGGCAGAAGCTTTAAGACTCCTCTTTTTAACAACGCATTATCATCAGCCGTTTAACTTTACATTTGAAGGCTTAAATGAGGCGAAGAAAATTTTAGACAAGTTTTATAATGCTCTTGTTAAAAATGAAGATGTGCCCGCTCTTAAAGTTGAGCCGAGTTCAAAAATGATTGAAGCTTTGGCAGATGATTTGAACACACCGCTTGCACTTTCTTATTTGCATGAAGATGTGAATGCCTTAAACAAGGCTGAAACACTTGATGAGCGAAAAATTTTGAAAGCACAGCTTTTGGCAGATGCTTATATGTTAGGGCTTTTATATAACGATCCGTCCGGTTGGTTTAAGGGTGAAAATGACGACGCATCAGAAATTGAAGCCTTGATTGAAAAACGCACAGAGGCAAAGAAAAACAAAGACTGGGCAACAGCTGACGCCATCAGAAATGATTTGAAAGAAAAAGGGATTGTGTTAGAAGACGGTCCGCAAGGCACAACTTGGAAAAAACTGTAAACCTTGCATAATGGGAATCTTATTATTTACCTCATTCTTCAAGGTTTAAGCGCATCTTTCTACCTAAAAGCCTTTGCTTTGATAAAATCTAAAATTTGATCTTTATCTTCAAATTGAGCTTTGATGTTTAAAACATTGAAGCTTTTTTGCATATTTTGCGGAATTTTAACATAGTCTTTTAAGGTAGTATAAATCGGCAAGTTTTTCTTTTTTCCCTTTTTGATAAGAGCTTTCAGCTCATCTTTGGTGTAAAAATGATGATCAGGGAAATCATAAGAATTAGCGATACTTAAACCGCATTTTTGAAGTGAGTTATAAAATTTTTGAGGGTATCCGATGCCGGCAAATGCAATCACTTTCGTGTTTTGATGAGAGGGTTTTTCTTCCTCGATATGAACATGAAAAACAGGCTTATTAATTTGTTTTAAAAGTTCATATTTGTCATGACCGATAAATATCACACCATCAGCACGTTTTAAGCCTGATTTCAGGCTCTCACGCAAGGGCCCTGCGGGAATGGTTTTGCCGTTGCCGATGCCGAGTTCACCATTAAACACTAAAAATGAAAGGTCTTTTTTCAAAGTCGGGTTTTGAAATCCATCGTCCATAATCAACACATCTGCCCCGTTTTTTTCTGCAATTTGAGCCGCAATTCCTCTGTCGGCACAAACAACAGTCGGGGCAACGGCTGCAAGCATCAAAGGCTCATCGCCGACTTCTTGAGGTGTGTGTTTTTTTAAATCAATCAAGACACCGCTTAAACTTCCGCCATATCCGCGCGAAATAAAAAACGGGTTTTTACCCTCAGCTTTCAAAAGCTCAGCCAATGCCATTGAAACGGGGGTTTTGCCAACACCGCCAGCTGTGATGTTGCCGATGCAAATGACCGGAACCTTTGATTGATACGGCTTTGAGAATTTTAAGCGCAAAGTTGTAGCCGCCCCATATAGCGCGCCGATTGGCGTTAAAACAAAAGATATCAGGTTTTTATGTTGCCAATATTTTGGGGTTTTCATGCTTTGATATAATCCTGAATTTTTTCAACAATGCCGTCTAAAACTTTTGCCTCACTTGTTGCCCAGTTATATGCAAGCGAGCGTTTGGCTTCGAGCAAATCGGGGTTTGTTAGCAGTTTTTCAACCATATCTATGAGCTCTAAAACATCATTGACTTGAATGATGGCATCATTTCGTTTGGCTCTGTTCATCGCATCTGTAAAGTTATGCATGTGAGGACCGACAATTACAGCATCACGATATCTGGAAGGTTCCATAAAGTTTTGCCCGCCGTGAGGGATCAGCGATCCGCCGATAAAGACAACATCAATCAATTCATAAAAAATCCCGAGTTCACCGATGGTGTCTGCAATGTATACATCTGTCTTTTTAGAAATCTTTTCGTCTGATGAGCGGAGCGAAACATTCAAACCATATTCTTTTTCGAGCTTTTTTTTGATTTCAACCCCGCGATGAGGATGGCGTGGCACCATAACAGTCAAAAGATTAGGCACTTTTTTTGAAAGATCTTTTAAGAAGCGCCCGATTTTTGTTTCTTCGTCTTCATGTGTTGAAGAAACAAGCCAAACCGTGCGCCCTTCAAATTGTTTTTGAAGGTCTTCTTTTTTATTTTCATCAACAGGTAAGGGCAAACCGGCATATTTTAAATTGCCGAGACTTGCCGTGTTTTTGGCGCCTAAAACTTTGAGACGATATGTATCTTCATCTGATTGGCCGAGACAAAGTGTGAAACAATCTAAAATTTCTTTGATGACAAATTCAAATTGTTGCCAACGACGAAAAGATTTGTTTGAAATGCGTCCATTAACTAAAATGATGGGGATGTTGCGTTTTTTCAAAGCCGAAAGCATAGCCGGCCAAAATTCAGACTCAAACCAAAGAGCCAAATCAGGTTTCCAATGGCGAATAAAACGCGCTGCATGAAGCGGGTGCTCAAGCGGAAAATATTGGTGGAAAGCACGCTCAGGCAAACGTTTTGCCATTATCTCGGCAGAAGTTGTTGTGCCGGTTGTGACCATGATGTGCGCGTCAGGGTAAACTTCCAATAGACGATGAATAAGCGGCAACATGGAAACAGATTCACCAACCGAAGCGCCATGCATCCAAATAAGTTTTCCTTTAGGGCGAGGAAGTGAGGCTTTGCCTAATCGCTCATTAAAACGTGCCAAATCTTCCTTGCCGTTTTTTTTGCGCTTCTCAATATAGCGATTTAATGCGAGGGGATACATCATTGTTAAGATGGCTTTATAAAGTTTTAAGAGCATGATTAGTCCTTTGGTTAATGATGTTTGCGAGGCATTGTGCCTTGTTCGATTTTTGGCATATTAAGTTCTTTATCTAACTTCCATGTGAGCTCGTTCATTTCATTTTCAATTTGCAAACGATATTTTTCTAAATCTTCTTTTGAAGAATTCTTTGGAATGAAAAACGGCTTTGTTACCGCAACGATCCCTTTTTGGAAGGGAAGGGGAACAAGCATACGATCCCAACTTTTGCTTAAAATTTTTGATTTTGCGATGGAATAAGTCAAGCCGATGACGGGTTTGCCCGTTGTTTTGGCATAATAAATCGGGCTCATCGTCATGGTCATCGAAGGCCCTCTCGGCCCATCGGGGATAATGGCAATGCTGGCGTTGCTTTTAAGCTCGCGCAGGAGTTTGACTGCGGCACTTCGCGGATTTTCGTTTGTTGAACCGCTGATGTTTTCAATGCCGAAACGTTTTAAAAGGCCTGCAATAAGCTGACCGTCACGATGAGGTGAAACAAGAGCAGACAGTTTGGATGATCTGTTCCAAAAATATGGCGCAAAAGCAATTCGGCCGTGCCAAGCAATAAAAATGACGGCTTTGTGTTTTTTTAAGTTGTCATAAAAAACATCAATATCGCGCTTTTCCCAATGTGTTGTTAATGCCACAAAACGAACATACCAATAGCATAAAAAACTGATGATATGTATGACAGAAGGCGATTTTGAAATTTTTTTAATTAGATGCATAAAAAACCTGATATCATTTAACAATAGGCTCATCATAGCGTTTTTTTTATAATCTGCAAGCACAAATCAAGCACAAAAAAAAACAAAATGTTACACAATATTTTAATCAAAGTTTTGTGGATGAAAAGAGGTGCGGGGGTTGCTAAAGGAAGAGTCATTGCTTATATTATAGAAAAAATGATGAATATTGGAGAATTTTATGTCTGAGGATTTGAAAAATTCGTTCTATCCTGTTCTGCCATTGCGGGATACGGTTGTTTTCCCGAAAATGATTGTGCCGCTTTTTGTCGGCCGCGAAAAATCTATCAAAGCACTTCAAAAAGTTCATGATACAAACACGACAATAGTGCTTGCAACGCAAAAGAAAGCAGCGTTGGAAGATCCCAAAGATGAGGATATATATCATGTTGGGACAATGGGCAGTATTTTGCAGATGCTCAAACTGCCGGATGGAACAGTCAAAGTTTTGATTGAAGGATTAGACAGAGTTCAAATCGAAAAATTTAAGACTGATTCTGACTTTATTGTTGCCTCAATCAAAACAATGCCTGAAACAAAAGAAGATACAACCCAAATGGAGGCAATGTCGCGTGCGGTTATCTCTCAGATGGAAGAATATGTCAGGGTTTCAAAACGTATTTCACCTGATGTGATTACGGCCATCCATCAGATTGAAGATATGAGCAAACTCGCTGATACAATTGCATCACATTTGACCTTAAAGGTTGAAGATAAACAAGCTCTTTTAGAGGCAAATTCTTTAACAGAGCGCTTCGATAAATTGCTTGAGCTGATGAATGCTGAGCTCGCGATGATGGAAATTGAAAACAAAATCAAATCACGCGTCAAAAAACAAATGGAAAAAAGCCAAAAAGAATATTACCTCAATGAGCAAATGAAGGCTATCCAAAAAGAATTAAATGACGGTGATGAAGATGATGAAGTTTCGCTTTACAGCAAAAAAATAGAGCATACAAAGCTTTCCAAAGAAGCCAAAGAAAAAGCGCTTGCTGAGGTTAAAAAACTCAAGATGATGGGGCCGATGAGCTCAGAGGCAACGGTTGTGAGAAATTATCTGGATTGGATGCTTGATATTCCATGGAAGGTCAAATCAAAAGTGAATAAAGACCTCAAAAAAGCAACCGAAATTTTGGAAGCTGACCATTATGGATTGGAAAAGGTCAAAGAGCGCATTGTGGAATATTTGGCTGTTCAATCAAGAGCTAAAAACGATAAGATTAAAGGCCCGATTTTATGCCTTGTCGGCCCTCCGGGTGTTGGTAAAACATCTCTCGGGCAATCTATTGCACGTGCAACGGGGCGTAAGTTTGTTCGTGCATCGTTGGGCGGTATGCGTGATGAAGCCGAAATCAGAGGACACAGACGCACATATATCGGATCAATGCCCGGAAAAATCATCCAAAGTATGAAAAAAGCCGGCACATCCAATCCGCTCTTTTTGCTTGATGAAATAGACAAGCTTGGCGCCGATTGGCGAGGAGATCCGAGCTCAGCTTTGCTTGAAGTGTTGGATCCTGAACAAAACGCCACATTTAATGACCATTATTTAGATGTTGACTATGATTTGTCGGATGTGATGTTTGTGACAACAGCAAACTCACTTGATATGCCAAGGCCTTTGCTTGACCGTATGGAAATTATCCGTCTGTCAGGGTATACCGAAGATGAAAAAGTTGAGATTGCCAAGCGTCATTTGATACCAAAGATTTTCGGTGAAAATGCGGTTGAATGCTCGGAACTCACAATCACAGATGATGCCGTGCGCGATATCATACGTTATTATACGCGTGAGGCCGGTGTGCGCAACTTGGAACGCGAACTTTCAAGTATTGCAAGAAAATCTGTTAAAGAATTTTTGATGGCACCTGAAAAATGCATAAAAATTGAAGTGAATTCCAAAAATTTGGATAAATATCTGGGCGTTCGCAGATTTTCATTCGGCGAAGCGGAAGAGGAAGACCATATTGGTGTCACAACCGGCTTGGCATGGACGGAAGTCGGCGGGGATATTCTCTTCATTGAAGCGGTTGATATGCCGGGAAAAGGTCATGTTCAGCAAACAGGAAAGCTCGGCGATGTGATGAAAGAATCAATTGATACGGCTTATTCTGTTGTGAGAGCGCACTCAAAAGAACTCGGAATAGATCCGAAAGTTTTTGAAAAAACGGATATACATATCCATGTGCCTGAAGGGGCAACGCCCAAAGATGGGCCATCTGCCGGTATTGCGATGTTTACAACTCTTGTTTCTGTGTTTACCAAAACACCGGTGAGAAAAGATGTTGCGATGACAGGAGAAATCACTTTACAGGGAAGAGTTTTGCCAATCGGTGGCTTAAAAGAAAAACTTCTTTCTGCATTGAGAGGCGGAATCAAAACAGTGATTATTCCGAAAGAAAATGTGAAAGATTTGGCAGAAATTCCCGATAATGTGAAAAAAGGATTGAAAATTGTTCCTGTTTCAAAAGTCAGTGAAGTTTTGAAAATTGCATTAAAAACCAAAACAAAGAAAAAAGCCTCTTGAGAAAGAGGCTTTTTTTTAAGAGCAAATCTCTGTTAAAGATTAGTAGAATCTCAATGTAACAGAAGATTGATCATTCGGGCAACCTGTGATTGCATCAGCAACGCTCAAAGGTCTACCTTCATTTGCATCACCAACTTTAGAAGCTGTAGCTTTTGTACCAGCTGTAACACCAATAAAGCCAGAACCTGCACCAGAACCCCAATCAGCTGTAGCTAAGTTAATGCAAGCTTCAGCAGGAAGAGCAGAATATGTAACAGAGAAGCCAGAATCATTGATTGCTTGAGCTTGGTCTGCTTTAATTGTAGCGATCGTTACTTC
>DPKR01000088.1 GCA_003542415.1 Alphaproteobacteria bacterium
GCAGGCCCTCATTTAATCCGCTCATTTCGCACATTGCAGAAATTGATTTTTTGAAAACATATGCGGCAGTTGATGAGCGCGTTCTTTCTCTTGCAAAACATTTTTGGCCAGGGCCGCTGACTTTTGTTTTAAATAGGATTGATGAAAATCCGGCGCTTGATTTGGCTTGCGCCGGGTTGAGGACTGTGACGGTGCGGATGCCGAATCATGAGGTTGCTTTGAAACTCATTAAAAAAAGCGGAGTGCCGATTGTGGCGCCATCGGCCAACAAATCACAAACGATTTCGCCGACAACAGCAAGGCATGTGTATGAAAGCTTGGGTGAAAAAGTTGATATGATTTTGGACGGCGGGCAATGCAAAGTCGGGGTTGAATCAACAATCATTGATTTGACCGGTAGAGATGTTGTGTTGCTACGTGCCGGCGGTATTGCTTTGGAAGATTTGGAAGCGTTTTTAGGTGAGAAGATTTTAATTTCGCACGGCAACCCTGATTTGCCTTCATCTCCGGGACAACTATTGAAACACTACGCTCCTGCACACGATTTTAGAATTAATGCGTTTTCTCGCGAAGGTGATGAATTTTTTATCGGATTTGGTGATGTGAAAGATTGCGATTTGAATTTGAGCGCCAGTGGCGATTTGTGTGAGGCGGCTGCTAATCTGTTTGCTTTTATGCGAATTGCTGATGAAGACGGACGCAAGATTGCAATGTCGCCTATTCCAGAAAAAGGGTTGGGGCTGGCAATCAATGATCGTATTCGCCGTGCGGCATATAAAAAACGCGTATAACGGCTAACCAATACAGATACCTTTCCTTAAGCTCGGTCATGCAGGTTTAACGACACTCCCTTCGCTTTCGGGCAGGTATCTTATTATTTAGCTCATTCTCCGAGCTTTTTGAAAAAAATCCGTATAACAGCTGATTGGTAATTTTGTTTATGATTCCTTTCAACTCTCCCTTTTCTAGGGAGGATTGAAAAAAAGGAGGTTTATCAGATTTTTATTTTTTTGCTTGCAAATAAAAAAAAAATATGAGATAATTTTTTTCGGGTAGAAGGGGAAACTTTTCTATCAAGTGTCTTGAAAGATACGAAGCTGTGAGAAGCTTTTACGTTAGACAGTGAAGGATAACACTGCACTGAGATGCTGTATACAGCATACAATTATCCCCGATGTTTCGGTCGGGGGGCTCGTGGTGGATGTTCAAGGTTTGATCCTAAAGACCACGAGAGTCATCTTCTAGCGTATGATTTCTCAACTCTCCGTCCGCTCTTTCAAGGGGCGGTGTTTGTTTGTATGAAAATATTTTTTTTGCAAGCATACAGACCTTTAACCTTTTTAGGAGAAACTTTATGAGAAAAAACATTTTTGCGAAATATATTCTCGCTACAGCGTTTGCGTTGACACCGCTTTCGGTTTATGCAACAGCGAACTGCGAAGCTGTGCCGAACTGCGCGGAAATCGGTTTTAGTTATTCTGCTGAACAGTGTGCCGGCGTTGAAAAATTGAAGTGTCCTTTCGGGGATTATTATTTCTGCTCACTTCCTGAAAATGCGCCTGCTGATTCGTGCGACAATGCACATGGACTTTATTCGGTTTGTCCGTCCGGTGCTTATTGTCCCGATTCAGAAAAAGTGAGCGGTTGCTTTGTTCCGACAGGTTGTTGGACTCAGTTAGGTTATGATACGGAAGATTCTAAACCAATAAATCAAAGCTGTGTTCAACATTCATTTATTGCAAACTATACGGATCAGACAAATTGTTATATGTGTAATATTGTTTGTAATGCGGCTGATGGTGATTATTATACCGGTGGCACAGAATGCACTAATCCAGTTCCACACTCCGTATGTTCGGTGGCTTCAAATCATTGTTATCATAGGACGCACTGCTTAGTTGGTTATTGCGCAGCTCGAGATAATGAAGAAGTTTCTGCTTGTTATCAAAGCGTTGGATGTGCAGACGGCACAACGGGTTACAGAGCACATGCATCAAGGGTTGTCTCAGGTGATATATTATGCGGTGTTAGAAAAAATACAGGGGATTGTAATGTTGATAGATATTATTACAGCAACTGTTCATGTGCGACAGGTTACGCAACAGACAGTTCTTTTGTCAGCAGTAGTGGTTTACTTCCCCGATTGGATGGTGAAGATGATACATCTTGTATATGTCACAAAATAGAGACGATTAACGTTTTTGTACCTAAAGCGTCTTTTATTCCAACAGGTCTGTTAGTTGATGGAGGATCAGCTGGGGACCAAATTGGTAGTTATCCTAGTTGTTCAACAGATAATATAAATTTTGACCCAACAATTACAGTTGAAGCATGTGTCAGCAAGACAAAATGCGGTCAGGCTACATTTAAATGCAGTGAAGCTAATAATACGCCGATTATTATCCCTAATCAAGGCAATATTACGAAGTTGACAGTAACCTTTGTTGGTTCAAAGCGGACTTTTACCAGCACAGTTGATTCAGGTGCCTTATTCTTAAGAGTTTATGACGACAATCCGACATATGAGTAATTTGAATATGGGCTAGAATACAAAAATTATGCTTGGACATTAAAAATCAAGCAGGAAAAGTATCTCCTGTTAAAGGAGGTTAAGGGGAGCGGTGATAAGGGCGCATTTCGTCCTGTCACCGCTTTTTTTTAAGACAGTTGATTGACTTATCCCCTATATAAAAAATGCTCTTTACATTGAAAAATATTGTACTTATTCTAACAGAGTCATTTAAAATAAATGAAAAGGAATAAGACAATGACCAAAAATGCTCAAGAAGATTTCTTAAAAGATATTCAAGAAAACAAGATTTCTGTGACAGTTTTTTTAATCAATGGTGTGAAATTACAGGGTGTGATTACATTTTTTGATAATGATGCTCTTCTTTTGAGAAGGGACGGGCACACACAGCTCGTTTATAAACACGCTGTTTCGACGATTATGCCTTCACAAGCTGTTGATGTGGCAGAAATATAAAATTGCTTGAAATAGAGCAAAATAAAGTTACAAATGCTATTGTCATTTGCCCGATTTGTTTTGGCAATGAAGGGATTATTTCACCCGAGAGCCGTTTGAATGAAGCTCTCGGGCTTTCGTTTGCCATCAGCTTGAATGTGGTCTATTCAGAGCTTGTTCGCCTTAAAGAAATCAAGCCGGCAACGTATTTTTCAAAGGGATTTATTGAAAAAATGTTGCCGATTGTGGAAGAAAATGATGTTTTCTTAATGGTGGTTGATGCGGCGTTAACGCCTATTCAGCAGCGAAACTTAGAAAAAGCTTTAAAGCTCAAAGTTATTGACAGGACAGCGCTTATTTTGGAAATTTTCGGTGAAAGAGCGCAAACAAGCGAGGGAAAACTGCAAGTTGAACTTGCGCATTTGACTTATCAACGCTCGCGTTTGGTCAGAAGCTGGACACACCTTGAACGGCAACGCGGCGGCGCCGGTTTTTTGGGCGGGCCGGGTGAAAAGCAAATTGAGCTCGATAAGCGATTGATTGACGATAAAATTATCAAGATAAAAAAAGAGCTTGAAAAGGTTAAAAATACGCGATCAATTCAGCGCGGGAATCGCAAAAAAGTGCCGTATCCGATTGTGGCGTTGGTGGGATATACCAATGCGGGAAAATCATCGCTTTTTAACAGGCTCACAAAAGACGATGTGATGGTGGCAAATATGCTTTTTGCAACGCTGGATCCGACTTTGAGAAAAATAAAGCTGCCTTCGGGTATGGAAGTTATTTTATCTGACACGGTCGGATTTATATCAAATCTGCCGCATGAGCTTGTGATGGCTTTTCGCTCGACATTGGAAGAAGTTTTGGAAGCTGATGTTGTGGTGCATGTGAGGGATATATCAAATATTGATACAGATGCGCAGCGCAAAGATGTTTTGGAAGTTTTGCACCATTTGGGCTT
>DPKR01000031.1 GCA_003542415.1 Alphaproteobacteria bacterium
CAAAAAAACAGTCCACATAAAAAAAGACTTGAAGAATTTTCAAGTCTTTTTTTTGAAATGTTATAAGTTTTTAGAACTTATATTGGAAATTCATACCAAGCATATTTGAATAGCTGTGATATTTTGCATTCATATCCTTTGCGGGCGAATTGCGTGTTCTGCCATGAGCAAAGAACAAATGAGCAAACCCAAAGTCAATTTGATAATTGTCTTTTTGATAGCTTGCGCCCAGTGACACCCACACACGATCCGTATCAGGAATACGGTTTGTGCGATATGTGTTCGAACGTGATGGAGATTGGTCATACGCAACACCGGCACGGAGTGTCCAATTGTTGTTTAAGTAATAATCTTCACCCAATGCAAAGTTCCAAGCATCTTTCCAGCGGTAGTCAACATCAAGATTCTTTTTGTGAGTTGTGGTTAATAAAGTCTTATCTGTTGTTTTTCCTGGGAAAACGCCAAAGCGGTGCCACAAAGTGTATTTAACTGTAGCGGTTGTTGCCCACTGATCGGCTGTTTTGAAATAGCCAGACAAGATGATGCTTGCAGGTAATTCCGGATCTGCAGCAGAATGATATTTACCATCTCCGATATAGGCTGCATAGGCAGGATTTGCTGGTGTGACATAGTGTTTGCCGCTTGTTTTTTGAATACTCTTATGGCGATATGACAACCCGATGCGTGCATTTTCGTTGAATTCGTACATTGCACCAACATTAAATGTGCCTGTGTAACCTTTCACTCTAAAATCACTATAACCGATTGTACCAAGACCAGGGTAATTGATGTTAGATGTTAAACCACCTGTAATTCTGCGGAAAATAGCACTTGCACCCAAAGACCAGTTGCTGTTTAATTTATAAGCACCTGAAAGGTTAAAGTCAATCACCTCCAACTCAGATTTGCGCACACCTGTCGGACCTTTGGCAATATAGCTGTCATTTTTATAACGTGTAGCAAGCCCGAAAGGCACATAAACACCTGCACCCAAGAAAAGTTTATCATTCACATTATATTGCCCAAAAGCAGAAGGAAGCGGAATCAAAAAGTCCATATCTGTTTTTTCGCCCGTATCACCTTTTGCTTTTGAGTGAACTTGCGTGATTGTTGTGCCGAGTTGCACACCCGAACGTTTAACAAGTGTCATACCGGCCGGGTTGTAAGCCAAAGCGGAATAATCATCGCCTGCAACACCAATACCGGCAAAAGAACGACCTAAACCTGTGACGGAATATTCATTGAGCTGATAACCTGCCGCATGTGCATCTGCACAAATAAGAGCAAAAGCAGAAACAGCTGCAAATTTATAAAAGTTATTCATACTTTTTGTCCTTTGTTAGTATTAAAATAAAATTCTTGCATAGAATATCTTTTTGTTATAAATATGTAAAGTAGGCACTTTTAAGAGGGATAGTTCCTCAAAAGATACCATTGTGTTGTATGAAGCATTATAGGAGAAAAAAATGTCTGAATATATGCCTGATAAATTAGCTGAAGTCACCATCAAAATGCTTGGTGATCGCTGGAAAGTTTTAATTATTCAAAATTTGCTCGACGGAACAAAACGCTTTGGCGAGCTCAAACGCGAACTCGGCAACATCACACAAAAGGTTTTGACCTCAAATTTGCGTCTTTTGGAAGAAAAGGGCATTTTGGTGCGCAAAGTTTATGCACAAATTCCCCCGCGCGTGGACTACACCTTAACGCAGCTCGGCTATGAGCTGAAGCCCGTGATTGATTCAATGATTGCTTGGGCTGAAGAATATCGCAAAAATGTGGCAAAAATCTTAAATATCGATTTGCCTGAATATGCGCAATAAAAAATTCTTATAAAAAAAATCCCCTTCCGATTCGGAGGGGATTTTTTTTAGGAAATCCAGTGATATTTGTTTTTTACCCTGGACCCTACAAGAAATAGCTTAATCCAAGGATCACCTTCTTCTTTTTTCTCTGGCAGGCGGTGACCGGCGTAGTTGACAACCCAGTCAAGGTCTTTTTGAAGAACCACTCTCTGTGCCCCGGTCAATTCTGCGGGAGGAAGAAGCTTGTCAAAACTGTCTTCTTTTTGCAGATAAGCTTCATAGTCATCGTTGCTCATTAGTAAAAGAGTTTCAAGACTTGCCGGTGTGAGCTCTGAGAGCACATCCTCCGGTGGCAAAATTTTGCCGGAAGGAAGAGTCTGCTCTTTTAATTTTTCTTCATATTCGCGCCTTTTTTCATTTCGTGCGCCAACGAAACCTATTATCATCAGTGCGATAATAATAAGAAGGAGTACAATGTATCCCATAAGTAAGTATAATGATTAATTAATTATTCAAAACTGATGACAGAATATCATGTTTTTGACAAAAAAGCAAGTAAAATTTTATATTTCTGCAAATTAACTTGCTTTTAAAAAAATGTATGATATATTCTCTTACACAGAAAGGTAATGAGGGCATGATTATCAACTCTAACAACCCGTTGCAGAGACATATCCTGACCAATAAGTGCTTTTATTTAACAATAGCACAAATTGTGCATGACTTTGAGCAAAAGGGATATCCAAACGCTGCCGATGAAGCGGCAAAAGTTGTTGCGGCCTATCATAGCCTTGTCCAAAAAAGATCCAAAAACACATATAATAAAGACTATAATGAAGCTTTTGCGCGCATAGACAAAGCCATCAAAAGCATGGCAAATCAGGTTTTCTATACCTATGATTCGCAAAGCTTCAACGCCGCTTACGCCGCTTTCAAAGATTTTGATTATATCAATGCCATTTTAGGCCGTCAGCGTCTCAAAAACCACTTGTAATTTACAAAACATCATCAAAAAATCACAAAACTTTCAAGTAGTTATCTATCTATTAAAACTCGGAGAAGAGTGCAGATGAAGTTTCTATCAAAGCGAGCAAAATTTTAGCGTACAAAGAGGTACGTGAATTTTGCGAGCCTGCAGATAAACGCTCCAGATGCGCTGTTATACGAGTTTAAATCATAAAGTTTGGATAATGAGAATACACAGAAAGTTTTAAGTGACGTGCACCTTAATTTAAGCCATAAAACGCGAAGAACTGTGCAGATGGAGTGTTTATCAAAGCGAACAAAATTTTAACGTACAAAGAGGTACGTGAGGACACTTTTGACCTGAAGTTTTGGGCTTAGATGACCTATTATACAAACCTTTATTGTCGGGCAGAACGACGACGCGCCGTATCCATATACGATTCATTGTCCCCTTCCGCACCGTGATAAGCGAGTGAATAGCTCTGAACAGCAAAACCATAGGGGTTCATAATTCTATCGTCTTTATCTTCAAATTGAAGATTCGCATATGCCACACGAATTGTCGCACGCCAATAAACAATTGAGGGTTCTTGGCCCGGAAACATTTCATAGGTCGCAAATTGCGTTTGCCAAAGGCCGTGAGATAAAGGCTTAATCCACTGAATATCAATATAACGGCGAAGTCCACTGCGGAACAATTTCAGATTCGCTTCCATCTCGCTTGTCTTAAAATCGTTATAAACTTGCGGGCTTGAATACCAATAAAGCGGCGAACCTTCTGTCCAACTTGATATAAGCGTTTCCGCGTCTGACCCAATCGTATAACGCAAATAGAGATATTCTTTTATATATTGCTCTGTCACCAAATCCGTTACAGGATAACGCAAGACATGGGGCTGAACCTGTTCGACCTGGCTGAAATATTTGTTAATACTGAAAAATTGAGGGCTAACTTTGATTGACGGCACCATCAAATAGATGGTCAAAACCAAAACAACATTCACACAAATACTCAGTCCGGTTAAAATAACCAAGAGCCTTGATGTCCACAAATAGCGGCGTTCCGGAAAGGCTTCAACGTGCACTTTAACGGGAAAAGCACCCAACTCATCGGGGCTTTCTTTTTCTTTATATCTAAAAAGTGTGCGAAAAATATCAAACATTTAAAATTTTAACCTCAATTTTACAATTTACGGTTTATTGTATACTCAATGTTGTATAATTGCAATTAAATTTTATGAAAAAAACACGTGTTTTAAAGGAATAAAACTATGAAGAAACTTGTTTATTTTGCCGCTTCACTGATTGGGTTAGTTTCATGTGGGCAACAAAGACAGGCTGTTTATGAGCCTCAAGCCGCAGCCACTCCGCAAGCTTATTATGCTGATTGGGATAGAGCCGTTCGTGTGGATGTTGATATGCAAAACATGTATTTAAACACCCCGCGCCAAATCAAAAAACCGATTGACATGTATATGGCAATGGCACTCGCCTTAAAATATAACTACACACGCCGCATGGCAAGCATGGAAGAAAGCATGCTCAAAGCGGGCTCATCCACATATTCCGAGCTTCAAGACATTTTAAACAAAGCCGGATATATCAACACAAACAATTCTTCAAACTTAACACCCGATTTGAAAGTTGCTTGGAACATTTTGGATATGTCAAGCTTGGCTTATCAAAACTTAGACTCAAATTTAAAACAGAATTTATCTGTTGAACAAAGCCGCAAAGTCATTCACAATGTTTTGCAAGAAGCACGCCTTCTTTACTGGAAAACCTTAACAGCTCAACGTTTGCTCCCTGTTATTGATGACATGACAGAATATATGACTTTAGAAG
>DPKR01000080.1 GCA_003542415.1 Alphaproteobacteria bacterium
TCGGGAAAAGCGCTTTGTTCTACTTTTGCCTATCGCATAGACAAATCCTTCAAGTCCGCCTGAAAGCTCGATTCCGAACTCACTTTTGTGCATTCTTATCCCCGCCGGAGGTGCCAATAAAAAAAAGCACCACAATGGTGCTCTTTTTTATTGGCGCGCCCGGCGGGATTCGAACTCACAACCTTTTGATCCGTAGTCAAATGCTCTATCCAATTGAGCTACGGGCGCATCTGAAAGTGTTTTTCTTATTAAACCAAAATATTTTCATTTGCAAGCATTATTTTTCATTTTTTTAAAAAAGTTTTCAAAACCCGCATTTCTTTCTTGTTTTTTTAACTTTTTACCTTTATTACTAAACATAAATATAACATGTTGTATCTTTTATAAAGGTCTGAAATTATGAAAAAATATCTTTTGTTTGCTTTGCCGTTCGTGCTTTCGGCATGTTCGAGCGATATGCTTTTTCCAAAAACCGGCAACACGATTGTCACAAATCCTGCTTCCGAAAAGGTTGTTCTTTCTTCCAAAACGGGTACTCTTGTCGGCGATCGCGTCAACACATATAAAAATGAGCTTAATCATATTCGTGCTGATATGAACAAAGTTTCCGACAATCTTTCAAAGGTTAGAGAATCGGCTTTGGTCACTTCTAAAAAATATTATGAAATCATTGCCGAAATGGAAACAAAATTGAGCCTTGGCACAACCCCCTCGAATCCGCAAATGGTTGCGCTTTATAACAATGCGCAAAATGCTTTGCAAGATTCTGATACGCAAGCTGCCAATTTGAACAATCTTGTGGCAGAAGTTTCAGCCTTAGGTGCCAATTCCGGTGTTTTAGCACAAAACATCAAAGCAACATATGCTGTCCCCGGCGCCTTAGATGCCGATCACGACAACCTCCGTGTTTTAGAAAACGGCACAGAACAGACGGCTGTTTCTCTTAAAAATCTTTTAAATGAAATCACCGCAGATGCCAACGCTCAAAAAGCTTTCACCGACAACGCGCGCTTGCAGCTTTTGCGCTTAAATGATGCGGTTGCCAGAGGAAATTTTAATTCAGCCGGTGCAGCTGTTGTGCCGGCACACAGTGTTTTAAAAGCACCTATTACCAAAGCTCCTCTTGGTGCGCCAACAAGCGGCGCCGCTTTGTTTAAAATAAACTTTGCAGATGAAAATGTTGATTATTTATCAAATCTCGAATCGGCTGTTTCAAATGCTTTGAACACAAATCCTAATGCCAAGTTTTTGGTCAAAGGCATGAATCCGGCAAACAAAAAACTTTCGACGGATGAAGCCAAAAAATATGCGGCGCAGGTTTTTGCAGATTTGATTTCTTTGGGTGTTGAGCCTCAAAAAATAAATCTCTCTGCCGGGCAAGATTCTCTCTTGACAAGTCCGCAGGTTTTCGTGTATACTAAATAATGTAAATAAATATTTTTTCATCTCCTCCTTTCAGCTCTTGCTTGATTTATCAAGCGAGAGCTTTTCTTTTGAAACTTTTATAATGAAAAAATAAAAAAATGTGCCTTAATGGCACATTTAACAATATTGAATCAATTGGCTTATCTGACCTGTTATATGCGTTTTTACCTTGCGGCAATCAGCGATATCGATGAAATCGTATCCCCCATCCCGACAAGCGTCAGCGGCTTTTCAATTAAAATGGTCGGAACGGCTATCAAATCCCAGCTTTTGTATCGCCCGATTCCGTTTAGCGCCAAATTCGGCTGTCCTAAAGCTGTTGCTAAGCTATCGAGTTCAATCAATCCAACATCTGAAATATCATACTTTATTGCCTTCACATTTTTATCGTCCACCTCGCCCGTTTTGGCTTTTGAAGCGGCAACAACGGCGGCGGCCATCATTCCTTTAAAATTATCTTCGCGTGAAACCTTAAAATCCTTGTCTTGCAAAGTCAAATAAAGCCCGAACATATGCAATTGCACACGTTTGACACCTGTTTTTTCTTTGATTTTTGAAATACCTTTTAAAAGATTTTCCGCTGTTGTTTGTTCATCACATCGTTTTGCAAGCGATTTACAATCCAAAACCTGAAGCAAATCTATTGTTTCGCGCTCATTAATCCCGATCGAATCGGCAAGCGGCACCAGTTTTAAGGCTATTGCTTTTCTGATAACCACATCTTGCGTTGAAGCAATTTCCAAATGGAACAATGTGTTTGGCGCTTTTTGTTTCCACTCTTTAATGCGCTCTGCCGCTTTTTCAATCAAAGCCTCGCCGCCGCTCTTTGCCAAGAGGGCATGAAAACCCGAAAGCACTACAAAATCGAGCTTTTCTTCTTTAATTTTTTCCATAAAATTTTCATCTAAAACGAGCTTTAAGTTCAAGGGGTCATACGTTGCAATAAACCTGTTTGCCTTCGGTGTTTTAAATTTTTTGCCTTCGATTTCAACCACATCGCCGCGTGCAAATTCAATAATCCAGTGCATCAGCGGCAAATCTTTTTTTCGGTCGATTTGATAAGCCGGCTTGGCATTTCCTTTTTCATCAAATGAGAACAAATTATCATTTTGTGCAAACTGTTCTGCCTGCAGTTTTGGGAGTGAGTTGGCGTGCGTAAAAACTTTTTTCACCCCGACGGTTGATAAAACATTTGCCATAATGCCGCCCTGTCCGCCGATTTGAAGCTTATCATACCCGATTTCGTTTTGCAGCCATTTATAAACTTTTTCGTCTTCGCAAATCCACTCTTCGGCAATGCCTTTTGAAAAGCTTTTGAACACACCTTTGACAAAGTCTTTTTCATCTAAAATTCGGCAACGTTCAATATTCTCAAGTTCTTCCAAGCTGAGCCCAACCTTTTTAATCAGCGCCGCGAGCTTTTTGCCCGTGATTTTATAAATGGCATCAAT
>DPKR01000024.1 GCA_003542415.1 Alphaproteobacteria bacterium
GCTTCGCCGCGAGATTTTGCTGCTTCAATAAAAACTTTAAGATTTTGTTTGACGTTTTCTTGCCCAATAAAATCATCCAAATGCTCCGGTCTGGTGTTGATGGGAACATTAACATCTCTTCTTTCATCTTCGGGCAAAACCTGCGGGCTCACAATACGCTCATTTTCCATTTTTTACATATCCTTTTTTGCAAATTCTCTCAAAGAAAGACGAATGAGTTCTGAAACCGGCTTATCTTCATTTGAGGCATAAACCTTAGAAGCAGCCTTAAAAGCTTCTAAACGCTGATATCCCAAATTGACAAGGGCAGAAATCACATCTTCTAAAGCATCATTTTGCTCATCTTTGAGAGCGACAGGCGTTGTGCTTAAATCCGTATCTGCCAAATCTTCAAGCTTGACATCACCCAGTGGCACGGTAACAACCTTGTCTTTGAGCTCGGTAACAAGCCTTGCCGCCAATTTCGGACCAACGCCCGAAGCACGTGAAAACGAGGCTTTGTCTTGTGCGGCAACTGCTTGCGCAAGTTGCGAGGGGGTGAGGGCAGATAAAATACTCAAACAAACTTTTGCGCCCACACCTTGAACTTTTGTGAGCGTCAAAAACCACTCTTTTTCCCAAGCGTCATAAAAGCCGTAAAGCGAAATAGAATCTTCACGCACCAGCGTTTCAATGAGCAAAGTTGCTTCCACGCCTCTCACAAGCTTTGAAAGCGTGCGCGATGAACAAGCCACCAAATACCCCACACCGTTCACATCAACAATACAGCTGTCTTCATAAATGCTGTCTATGATGCCTCTTAATTTTGCAATCATCTTTTTTCCTTCAAAAATATGCTCAAATTTTATAAAACATATCAGCCAAACGCAAGCCTTTTATGCCCGTTCATCACAGCTAAAAAATCGACATTTTTTGTTCGAAAATACTTGACAAAAAACAAAAATATGGTAAAATAAAAAAAATTTTTATTATGATAATAATTGCAATCTTGATTGCAATCGCCGCTGGGTATGGCGGGATTGCACAATTGAAAGGCTCAATCTCCGATATTAAAGAAGGAAAGGTCTTTCAAGGCATTTTTTCAGCAGCGCTGTCATGCGTTGCAATCCTCATCGGCGGTAATCTGATCTACCGTGTGGCAGAGATGATTATTCGAGCCGTCTGAAATTTACCCCCTTGAGATTTAGAACATATCATGAAAATGATTTGTTTTAGCTCAAGGGGTGTTTTGTTTTTAAATTTCCCTCTTTATTTTTATTCATCAAAAAACTCTTGACAAAATTTCGGGGGGGTAAAATGGAAGTATAAAGTTCAACGCTCTATTTTGGCAAATTTTTTTAGAAAGGGTAAGACAATGGCAACAAGAGAAGATGCAAAAAAAGCAAGAAATAAGGTTTTAGCGGGTATTGCCGGCGCGGCGGTTGTTATCGTAAGTGCGGTTTATGGGGCGAACAAACTGCTTAAAAAAGATGCACAAAAAGATGATATTGAAAGTACACTTTCAAAAAAAGATAGACAACAGCTTAATGAAGAATTTTACGACGCCTTGATGTTGACAGATGTCGAAAGAGTAAAAGCCTTAATTGAAAAAGGCGTTGATGTGAATGACATATTTCATGGTCGTGATGCACTTAGTATCATATTACGGTCTGATTCATACCCCTTACGTCGCACGACGGAGGAAGAAAGACAAAGATGGAAAAAAGCCGCAAAAAGTAGCAACTCCGGTACTTATTATATGAGAAAACTGAAAGAGTTCGGATCTTACCAACCCATATATGATGACATTGATTATAAAAATCCAAACAGCAGTTCGTTTATGTTGAAACACCAAAAAAATGAAAAGATATTTGAAATTGCCCATATATTGCTGGATAATGGCTTTCGTGTGGACGAACACAAAAAATGGGTGACACTTGGTTCACTAGCCAAAAGAATAAACTATAATTACACAAAAAATGAACTAGACCCGAAATTTCCGTATGCGCGTACGGGGACCGATCGAAGACCGCCTGAACGGTGTTATTCTGATGAGCAAATCATCGAAAATCAAAAAATTGCAAAAGAAGATAAAGAGACTTTTGGTAAATTTGTAAGACGTGTTCGGAAACTTCTGGAAAATCAACAATCTTCAGAAAATATACAAGCACAACAAAAAGGTAACACATACCAAATTACACAACGTGATTTTGATGGAAGATAAAATTTATGATTGTCAAAAATCCTGCGGTCATCCCGCAGGTTTTTTTATTTTAAAATCCCTCTTTATTTTTACTCAAAATAGATTATATTTGAAAAATCTGATAAAACAAATTGGAGAAAGTTCATGACAAAAAGGCTACTTTTAAGCTGCTGCGCCTTGCTTTTGGCCTCAAACGCCGATGCGCGCTCGCTGGGGGCGGACTACTCAATGTTTAAATATTGGCTCAACAAAAACTACGGTTTGGATTATGGCGTGGATATTTCCGTTATGCCCCAGCGCGGTGCACCGTCGGGCAAATACAACGCTGTGCAAGCCTATATTTACCCGTATCTGACATGGACAAACTTCAAAAACGAGTATGGTACCGGAAGCCTTAATATGGCTTATTCCATCATCCGTTACGGCAATCATGATGCCTCGGATATCGGCAATCGTATGGGGGTTGTCAGCGCCATCAATGATTATGACGACAAAACAAACGAGTTCAACGAACTCTATTACAGCTACCAGCTTGGCGGCTCTTGGGATTGGCTCACCATCGGCTTAGGACAATTTCCGATTTATAACTGGGATGGCTCGGATTATAACTCAAACCAGCAGGTCAACTTTATTAACTATGCGTTGTCGCAAAACCCGTCATCAACTTATTCAATCGCAGGTGTCGGCGGTTTTGCTACCATTGCGCCTAATGATGAATGGAGCTTCACGCTTGGTGCGCAAGATGCCACAAATGTTGACGGCATCAGCGTTCAGGTCAACAATTTTGATGATGGACACTTCACAACTTTCGGACAGGCTGAGTGGACACCGACAAACAGGTTAGGTGAGGCTCAAGTTTCTGTGTTGCTCTATAATCAACCCGGGGTGAAAGATCAACCGCAAACAACAAACGGTTGGTCGCTGAACTTGTCGCAAAACATCGGCGAAAAGTGGAACGTTTTCGCACGTGTCAACGGCGTTTCGGGGCATATGGATACCATCGAGCAATCTTGGTCGGGCGGGGTGGTTTATTTGAACCCGTTAAATCGTAACTCGCTTGATCAAATCGGCGTTGGTTATGCCTTAAATAAAATCAATGAAGAAGCCGTTGGAGAGCCTTTGTCGCACGATACGGAACACGTTTTTGAGGCCTACTGGGCGTGGGGCTTTTCAAAATGGATGACCTTAACACCGGATTTTCAGTTTTATATCCACCCGGCCTTAAATCAAAAATCAGACTACGGCACGGCCGTGTCTTTGAGATTAACGCTCTTTTTATAAAATTCTTAAAATCTTTACAAAAAAAAGCACATTTCATATGTGCTTTTTTTATATTTGTTGTTTATTTCTTTATTTTTCTTTTCGCAATACAAAAAAAAGCTTATAAACTCTTAGCGAATTGATAAAAATGGAAACACTGATGATTGATAAAAAAATATGTGCCGTCGGGCTTTTGTTTTTAGGGGCTTGCACGTTTGCAAAAAAAGATAATATCGTGCCAGCAATTGTGCCTCAGTCACAATATACGCCCCAAATTAGATATATCCGCCCGACAAATATTATCGGGGAAGTTGAGCCGATATATATGTTGCCGATGAAATCTGCATTTTTGGCGCGTGTTGATACCGGTGCAACAACCTCCTCAATTGATGTTCAGAATTTAAAGCGCTTTGAGCGCGACGGAGAGCGATGGGTTTCGTTCAAACTTGTTAATGATTCTTCGGGAGAGGAATATTTTTTTGAAAAGCCTGTTGTTAAAAGGGTAAAAATTAAACGTACCGAACAAGAAGAACACCGCGTGAAAGTGATGATGGATATCAAGTTCGGCGGGCAAAAAATGAAAACGGAGTTTACCCTTGCGGAGAGAGAAAGCTTCAAATATCAAGCTCTGATCGGGCGCAACATTTTAACAGGTCGGTATATTGTTGATACATCTCTCACAAACACATTGAAATAGGATATAAAAGATGAAAAAATTTTTGACTGTCCGCAAAATTTTAACTTTCTTTTTGCTGCTTTCACTCCTTTTTGCTTCATATAGCATCTATTATAAAATCAAGTTTTGGGGCTTTGATATCAAACCCAATAAAACGACCGAAGTTTGGGTTGTTGATGCGCATATTGCGTTCAAGGCCTTAGGTAAAGATGTGACTGTATCGCTCGCAACGCCAAGCGTTTCAAAAGAATTTAAAGTTTTTAATGAAGATATTACCGCCAAAAATTACACTTTTTCAAAAGATAAGGAAACGGGGCGTATCAAATTTGAAGGAAAAAATCGCAAAGGCAAGCAAAATATTTACTACCGTTTGATGGTGTATGATAACGAAGATGCAAGAGGAAAAATTCGTGAAAAAGTGCCTCGCATGCCCGAAAAGCCGCTTTTTGATGAACAACAACTTCAAATGGCGGATGAAATTTTAGAAGCATCAAAAGAATTTGAAGGCTCACAGCCTCAAAAACTGATTCTTCTTTTTAATCAATCGCCCTTAAATGAAAGTGTTGAAGCCTTTTTACCCGTCAAAGCAAGTTTGCGCGAACGAGCAAATATCATTATTGATCTGCTTGCGTTAAAGGGTGTGCCGGCAAGGCTCGTGCGCGGTGTTAAATTAATTGAAGGAAAAAAGGCCACGAATGCAGATTTGATGCTCGAAGCCTACGAAGGAAGCCGTTGGCGCTTATATGATTTGCAATCAGCAAAAGAGGGATTGCCTAAAAACTTTATATTGTTCCAACGCGGTGGAGTTTCGCTCCTTGATGTTGAGGGCGGCGAAAATTCAAGCATTAAATTTTCGGTTTTAAAATCTGTGACGTCTTCGTTTGAAATGGCAGAACATCGTGCTGAGTTGAGTTCAACGGCTAAATTTTATAATTTTTCTATTTATCGTCTGCCGCTTTTGGAGCAAAACATCTTAAAATGGTTGATGGTTTTTCCGCTCGGAATTTTAGTGGTTGTCTTAATGCGCAATGTTGTCGGGGTGCCGACAATGGGCACATTTACACCGATGTTGATTGCCATGTCTTTTGTTCAAACAGGTCTGGGCGCAGGTATTGTTTGTTTTTCAATCATCGTGTTTGTCGGAATAGCATTAAGAGGGCTCTTGTCAAAACTTAATTTACTTTTAGTTCCGCGCATCTCTTCAGTGGTGATTTTCGTTATTTTGATTATCCAAAGCATGGCTATTATCGGCTACAATTTTGAACTTGAAATCAGCTCTTCTGCCGTATTTTTCCCGATTATTATCACCGCATGGATTATTGAACGGTTGTCAATCACATGGGAGGAAGAAGGCTCTAAAAATGCCTTAAAAGAAATGTTTTGGACGGGTTTAACGGCATTGGCAACATATTTTGTGATTGCAAGCGAAACCATTCGCCACTTTACATTTGCATTCAACGAAATAAATTTGGTCATTTTATTTGTTGTGATGTTGCTTGGAACATATACCGGCTACCGCTTAACAGAACTGAAACGTTTTTATTCATTGGTGAAAGAAAAATAGATGTTTCATCCGTTTCGTATTGCAAAAAAATTAAAAGAAGCCGGAATTTTGGGGATGAATGCTCGAAATTACAGTGTCATTTCAGCCCTAAACAAAAGGAATCTTTATCCGCTTGTTGATGATAAGGTTCAAACCAAAGAACTCGCTATCAAAGCCGGTATCAATACAACACAAAAGATTGCTTTGATAGAGTATCAACATCAAGTCAAAAATTTTCAAAATCTGGTTCAAGGTTATTCCGAATTTGTTATTAAGCCGGCTCATGGTAGCGGCGGTAAAGGCGTTTTGGTGATTAAAAAATGGGATGATAACTCTTTTGTGACAGCTTCTGAAAAAACGTTGACATATGCCGAGGTCTATCAACATATTTCAAATATCTTGAGCGGCTTATACAGTTTGGGCGGTCAATATGATGTGGCACTCATTGAAGAAATGGTGCATTTTAGCAATGCTTTTGAACATTTCAGCTATCAAGGAGTTCCTGATGTGAGGCTGATTATCTACAAAGGTTATCCGGCGATGGCTATGATGCGTTTGGCAACTGCAGAATCAGGCGGACGCGCCAATTTGCACCAAGGGGCGGTCGGTGTCGGGCTTGATGTTAAAACAGGTTCAACGCTATGCGCGGTTCAGCACAACAGACCGATAGAATTTCACCCAGATACGAAGGCTGATTTGAAAACACTCAAGGTGCCCTTTTGGAAAGAACACTTATTGATTGCATCCAAAGCATATGAAATGACAGGGCTCGGCTATTTGGGGGCAGATATTGTTTTAGATAAAGACAAGGGGCCGATGATGTTGGAGCTCAACGCGCGGCCGGGTCTCGCAATCCAAATTGCCAACGGAAAAGGTTTGAAAAAGGCAATCAAAAATATTGAAAAAAATTATCCGAACAATTTAAGTGCGGATGAACGGGTTGATTTTATTTTAAACAAAACTTAAATAGAAAATAAAGAAAACCATTAAGAGGGGAAAAACAATGTCAGAACTTTTGAAAAAAACGGAAACCAAAAATTTGGGAAAAGCCGAAACAAAAAACATAAGCTCATCTGAGGCAAAGAAGCTTTCGATGAGCGATGCAAGAGCCAAAAAAATCAAACATTCATATAAGGTAAAAGATCCTGAAAATGCGCTTGTTTTGAGGCTCAAAGATGGCGATGTGGTGATTGAAATGTTTGAAGATTTGGCGCCCGCTCATGTCAAACGCATTAAAGAACTTGTGCGCCAGGGTTTTTATAATGGTCTTAAGTTCCATCGTGTGATTGAGGGTTTTATGGCACAAACAGGTTGCCCTTTAGGCACAGGGACTGGCGGCTCGGGCAAAAAGCTCAAAGCTGAGTTCAATAAAAAAGAACATAAACGTGGCACGGTTTCTATGGCGCGTGCAATGGATCCCGATTCTGCTGATAGTCAATTTTTTATTTGCTTTGCTGATGCGCCATGGCTCAATGGACAATACACCGTTTGGGGCGAGGTAACAGACGGCATGGAATATGTTGACAATATTAAAAAAGGAGACGGATATAACGGTATGGTCGAAAGCCCGGATATCATCGTCAGCATGGATGTGATTGCCGATTTATAAAAAAATATCAAAAAAAAAAGAGGCTCGCGAAGAGCCTCTTTTTTTGTTAAAGAGCTGTTAGATACACTTGATACAGGTATCACCGCAACCATTTTGCTTTCTTTCTAACTCGGTTCTGCCTTCAGGGCAAGTCTCGCCGACAAAGAACGAAGTATCATAAGGATCGCATGTATACCGGCAACAAGCCGTCTGATCGCTATTCATAACATAATGTATGGCTTGTTGCATGCCAGTTTCCATTTTATTGTCATCTTTGCAACTGACCAATTTATATTTAATTTGGTCGCCAGTAGGACACGATCTATACTCCCCAAACTGGCGTTGTTCATCAGTTGGTTCCGTTTCAATATTATAACCTGTACAATCTTGAGGCAAACATTCTGTATCATTGTTTGAAAGTTTATAACCTGCTTCACATCGGCTGACTTTGTAATAAAGCTGTCCGCAAATTTTAAGCGTGCTGTACTCTGTAGCATGTTCAGGAAGTTCGGATAGATAATCATGATTCTTTGGGGTACATTCTTTGTATTTGCCATTGCAGCCGAGTTCTGAATATTCGGCTTCTGACAAGTTGGAAGTTTCATCTTCCGATGTAGTCCAGTGGTAAATAACATCATCCTCACCATATGGACATTGACACAAGCCACACCATTGCCCGCCGCTTTTCACATCCTGCGAGTCTTCTTTAGGCTGTGCAACATAATTCCAACCGGCACCTCTTCTGCTCTCAAAGCAATCATTAACAGATTTGTAGTCTAAGCTGTAATAAAGGCCATTTTTATTATGCGTTTCACAAGAAATAGGATTGCAAGCGGTGCCGCCAGCGTTGATTTGCCACCCTTCGAGTTGGTTACAATGCCAACCAGACATATATTGTGACGTCTTTCCGCAAGCAGAGCAAGAGGTGTGCTCGGGTTCTACACCCGGATACTTTTCTCTAACTTTTTCCTTGTCAAAGTTTTGAATAACATCTGTCGGACAGTCGGGTTTGCATTCATCATAATGCACACCATCGCAGGCAACGACTTCTAATTTGCCGTATTCACCTGCATCAGCCGATGTCCAGTTATATTTTTCTATATTAACGTGACACTCACAGCTGTAGCACTGTTTCTTGCCGGTGTTAAAAGCATTTGCTTTTTTAAATCCGTTAGGTGTACAATAAGCGGCACTCTTCGGGCAAACCTGTTCATACTCACTTGAAGTATGTTCAAATACAACAGAATTAGACATAATACCTGTTGAACACTCTAAAGCATCGGCTGATTCAGATTGGCCTTCAGGGCAGTTGATTTCAGCACAACTATTGCCTTCTTTGCTGTAACCTGGGTCACACTCCCAGCCGACAATCACTTCTTTGGTACCGCCACAACTGCAAGAAACAGAACCGGGTGTTCCTTTTGCATTTTCAGGAACTTCGTATTTTGCCAAGCAATCTGTTTCCTTGCATCCGACAACATCTAAGCAACGTACTTTGTTGGAGTTTGAAGGGCAGGGGATATAAGAATTGCATTCGGTGATGGAATTGGTGTAACCAAGTTCAGCACAAATGCTTTTATCGCTGGTCAAGCTATCAATCAAACCACCGCACCCTTCGGGGTTGATAAATCCGGCACTGCAACGGCATTTATAGCATGTCAAGCCGGAATTAGTGATGGCTTCGCATTGCATGTTTGCAGGGTTTGTTGAAAATAAACCTAAATCTTCGCAAGAAAGAGAAGTACAGTTTAATTTTGTTTTGTCAAACGGGCAAGCAATACCGCCAAATGGACAAGATGTTTCCGTATAACCTAAAACAGCACACTGGTCTAAGTTATTTTGCACACAAAACTGAGATTTTGAAGAAGTTACCTGATGCGCGGCAGTAATTTGCTGAGAAGTCGATGCTAAACGAGGGAGTGCCGATGGGGCATAGCGCGCCACAATATCAGCAATATTGACACTGATATCAGTTGTCTGTGCCTGAGCGGAAAATGCAAAAAGCATCAAAAATAAAAACAGTTTCATGGGCTATTCCCCTTTTTTGCAATATATCTGAATTATGTTAACATAGTTTATCTTTTTTTTCAACTCAAAATAATATTTTTTAGCAAAACGTCACAAAAAATTAATAAAAACTCGGTTTGACATCCGGTTTTTTTTCATCAGAAACGCGCCGCACAGCCATAACCATTTGAAACATTTTTGCTCCATAGGTTTTTTTATACCATGAAAAATGAGTGTTTTTGCGGGCATAATTTTTGATCGGATTTTCCCATAATTTTTCAACAAACGGAAAGAAAAGCCGATTAAAAGGCTTGAGTAAAAAGCGCAAAATATTCCAATTAGATGGTTTGTTATAATCAATAAACAAAGCCCTTCCGCCGTTTTTGACAGCATCTAAAACATTGTTAATAACCTTTTCACGCGACACCTCAGGCAGCTCATGCAAGAGCATAAAACAAATAACACTATCATATTTGCCGTTAAAAGGTTTGCGAGCGTCATGGAGTTCAAAATCAATTTTTTTATCAATGAGCTGCTCTCTTGCGCGCTCCAATTGTTTGTTTGAAACATCTGTGATAACATACGTGCCGTATCTGCCGATTTTGTCGGCTGTTTTTTGCATTTGCGAACCAAATGTGCAACCGACCTGTAAAACCGAACTGTTTGTTCCGATTTCTTCGAGCATTTCGTTGATTAGCTTGTTGTTAAAGCCAAAAGTGAGCATCGCTTGAACGCGGTCATCGTCCATCAATTTTTCGAGATTATGATTATGATATAGAAAGCCGTATAACTCGCTCAAATAAAGAGGTTCTTTGACAACTTTGGAATTTTTAACGGTATTTGTTTTAATAACAGGCATTTTTTTTCTCCTATAATCCGGCTTCTTGCTTGCTGATATAGCCTTTTTTGACGGCTTCGATAACGGCAGCTGTTCTGTTTGAAACGCCAAGTGTCTTCAAAATAACGGTCATATGCACCTTGACTGTTCCCTCCGTTAAGCCGAGTTCATAAGCAATCAATTTGTTCGGAAGGCCTTTTGCAATCCCTCGTATAACATCAATTTGTCGAGGAGTTAGTTTCTTGTCTTTGCTTTGCGGCGGCTGGGGCGCCGAAATCTCTTTTAAGCTTTGAAAATCAGGCATCATTTCAGGTGCAATACTTGCTTCATCCAGCAACTCTTTCGGAATATAAACACCTCCGGCCAAAACCAAATGGATAGCAGACAACATTAAATCGTTGGATGAAGATTTTGGTATATATCCCGAAACACCGATTTCAATTGTTTTTTGAACAATTTCTTTGTCAAAAACGGCTGAAACAACAATAATCGGCGTATCTTTCAGAAGTGTATGCATTTTGCTCAAAGCATCCATAGAGTTTGCCCCCGGCATCGCAAGATCTGTCATGATAAGATCAAAATGATTGTTCTTCAGCTCTTCAAAAAGCTCGGGATAATTTTTAACAGCTGTAATATTTGCCTCATTAAAATGCGATTTTAAAACAAGTTTTAAACCTTCCAAAAAAAGCTCATGATCATCGGCAATCAATATATTCATATCAAATTTCTCCTTTATTTCCAGTCGCCAACCATTGCTTGCCAGCATGAAAGTGCTGATATACAAGCTGTTTCGGCACGCAAAATCCGTTTGCCTAAGCTCACACTTAAAGTATAAGGTAAACTTTTTAACATTTCCAATTCTTTTGAAGAAAAACCGCCTTCGGGTCCTATCAAAAAGGCAACAGGGGGCTTCATCTTTGAGAAAGTCTTTGAAAAGCTTTCGCCGCTTCCTGTTTCATCTAAATAGACAAGAGTTCGATTTTTATCCCAATTTGAAAGTATTTGTTGAAGATTTTGTAAACTTTCAACATTAGGAATATCTTGGCGTCTGCATTGCTCGGCAGCTTCAATAACCTGTGCTTTCACGCGTTCGGGCTTGAGCTTTGCATTGAAAGTATATTCGGTCTGAACAGGCAAAATTTTCGAAACACCGAGCTCAACGGCTTTTTGAACAACAATATCGGTATTTTCTTTTTTCAAATTAGCAAACAAAAGCCACACATCAGGCGATTTTTCAAAGTTAAAGACTTTTTTGTTAATCTTTAAGCTTAAAGTTTTTTTGCTCATTTCAATGATTTGAGTTTCAAACTCGCCGTTTACACCATCAAATAAAAAAACTTCATCACCCAAGCTCAAGCGCATCACATTTTTCAAATAATGCGTTTGATCTTCGTTCGCCACATATATTTCGCCGATTTTTAAGGGCGTTTCGGCAAATAATCTGATTCTGTTTTTTTTGCTCATGGTGCAATTTGTTCTGTATAAGTTTAAAACTTGACTGCATTATAACAAAAGATGTGTTAATGAAAAAATAACAAGAAATGAAAAAAAGAGGAAAATGATGATTATCACGATTGACGGACCGGCCGCCGCCGGCAAGGGAACAGTTTCAAAAGTGTTGTCTGAGAAATATAAGCTGGCATATTTTGATACGGGGATGATTTATCGTGCCGTCGGTTTGGAAGTTGTTTTGAAAGGCTTAAATCCCGAAAATGAGATTGAGGCTTTAAATGTTGCCAAATCGATGACTTTTGAAAAGATGATGGAGCTTTCTAAAAATCCGGATTTCAGAACAGATATCGGAGGGCAGGCGGCTTCTAAAGTTTCGGCCATCAATTCGGTGCGGCAGGCGCTTTTGAAAATGCAGCAAGATTTTGCGCTTTCTCCTGTTTTTGCAGACGGAACAAAAGCAAACGGTGTGATTTATGACGGGCGTGATACCGGAACGGTTGTTTGCCCGCATGCCGATATTAAGTTTTTCGTGACAGCGTCAACCGAAGTTCGTGCCATGCGCCGCTTTAAAGAGTTTGAAGCAAAAGGGATTCAAACAACCTATGAAAAAGTTTTAGAAGATATGATCGCACGCGATAAACGCGATTCTGAACGAAAATCCGCGCCGATGAAACCCGCCGTTGATGCCATATTGATGGATACATCTGATATGGACGCCCAAACGGAAATCAATGCTGTTTTGAAAATCGTTGAAGAGAAAATAAAAGCCGCTTTAAAAGACTAAGAAAAGTTTGATTTCAAGGTGTCGAACTGCCGACATATCGTTCGGAAAAAGAATCTCCATTGATGGATTAGCGTGTACTTCAAAGAAAAACCTCTCAGAGATGAGAGGTTTTTTTATTTCTTAAATTCTGCCCAAACCGCTTTCAAAACTTTCAAAAATTCATCTTGCGGAATATTGATGCTGTCAGGGTAGGGTTTCTCAAGCAAATTTTGAATTGTGTCATGAGGAACATATTTGCCAACAAAATGCCTGATAAATGCCCATTTGGCAGCGGTTAAATCAGAAATATCGTAACCGATTTGACTTAAAAGCACTTTTTCATCAAAAAGTTGAACTTTTTGCGCATTTTTCAAATCATACCAAACACCTAAACCGTGTCTTGCAAGGTAGCTCCAAGGAAATGCTTTGCCGGGATCGGGCTTTCGCGTGGGCGCAATGTCGGAATGCCCTAAAATGCGATTTTTTTTGATGTGATATTTGCGCTTTAAACGCTGACAAAGCCTGATAAGCGCTGAAATTTGTTTATCAGGATAGGGTTCTTGTCCAAGGCTTGAAGAACAAAGCTCAATGCCGATGGAATTATGATTGAGGTTTTCTTTTTCCTGCCAATAGCTTTTGCCTGCGTGCCAAGCACGTTTTTCATCATTAACAAATTGGTAGATTTTTCCCTTTTCATCAATCATATAGTGGCTACTGACCTCATGGCGCTGAAAGCTTTCAAGTGCGCCTCGTAAATCATGAGCCATTGAATGGATCACAATCATGTCAATCTTTGCATTTCGCTCATCAAAATAAGGCACATCAATTTTTTTCATTTTATCTCTCAAGTTTTTTGTATTTCAATCGGTGCGGCTGGCATGCTTCATCGCCCAAGCGTCTGCGCTTGTCTTTTTCATATTCTTCAAAGTTGCCTTCAAACCACTCAACATGCCCTTCATCTTCATAAGCCAAAATATGTGTGGCCAAGCGGTCTAAAAACCATCTGTCGTGTGAGGTGACCAAAACACACCCCGGATAAGCCATAATGCCTTCTTCAAGCGAGCGCAAGGTATCAACATCTAAGTCATTGGTCGGCTCATCCAGCAAAATAACATTCGCGCCTTTTTTGAGCATTTTTGCCAAATGGACGCGGT
>DPKR01000013.1 GCA_003542415.1 Alphaproteobacteria bacterium
TGTTTGAAGTTTGATGTTTATAAGGGAAAAGACAATGTTGAAGTGGCAAATTTGGCAACAAATATGATTGAAAAATATCATCCGGCAAGGGTGTTTTTAGATGTGGGCGGCGTTGGCGGCGGCGTGTATGACATTTTAAAAGACAGAGGATTTGGAGAGGTTGTCAAAGGTATAAACTTTGGCTCAAAAGCCATCAACGACGAGCGGTATGCCAACAGGCGCGCGGAGATGTGGGACAAGATAAGAGAGTGGCTGAGTGATGAGGTGGAGCTGCCAAAAGACGAAGGATTGTTTGACGAGCTGATATGCGCCGGCAAAAAATATGACTTTAGGGGACGGCTGATTTTGGAAGAAAAAGAAGAAATCAAAAAAAGGCTCGGGCGCTCAACCGATATGGCAGATGCGCTGGCTTTGAGTTTTGCTGAGCCTGTTTATGACAGGGGGCAAATCAGGCTTTATGGAAATGGAAAAGTTTCAATTGAGGAAATGTTTTTAAGCTCAAACAGCAAATACGGAGGATGGTAGAAAATGTTAAAACAAGAGTTTTTGTTGCCCAATGGGAGCATGGCCTGCTCAAATGCGGATATCGACAGGTATTTGAAAGAAAGCGGTCTGGCGCTTGCGGGTGACTACAGCGATGCATATTTCAAAAATGTGCGGCGCAAAAAAGAAGAGCTTCATGAAAAAGAAGCTTTTTTTGATTTTATTAACGAATACAAAAAAAGGATTTGGAATGAGTGAACTAAGAGATGAACTCGAAAAAAACTTTGCTTCGGCAGATTTGCAAAGCAAAGAAAATGCGGTAAACGCTACGGAAAGCAACGAAGATGAACAAGCGCTTGATCATCAGGAAACAATTGCTGCGCCGAAAAGTTATACCAAACAATTTCAGGAAGACTTTAAATCGCTTTCGCCCGAGTGGCAGAAATATTTGACCGAGAGGGAAAGGCAAATTGAAAAAGGTTTTTCTGATATGGGAAACAAAATAAATGCCGGTAAGTGGGCCGATAAGTTTTTTGATGAGCGTAAAGAGCGCTTGGAAAACTTGGGTTTTAAATCAGCTGAAGATTATATCGGAAAGCTGATTTTGCTTGATGATGCAATGCAGGAAAGCCCTGAGCAGACATTGCGTTATTTGGCCAAAACTTACGGGATTGAACAAAAGAACAACAATGCTTTGAGTTCTTTAAACGAGCAAAAATTTTTATCGGATTTGGCGCAATATGAACAGGCTATTCAAAAGCGGCAATCAGATGCCGCTTTTTTTGATGTGAGCCGTTTTGAAGAGGCAGTTAATGACAACGGGCAGTTAAAACATCCGTTTGTTAAAGATGTGAAAGCGCAGATGATCGGAGCGCTTAAAGGCGGTGAGGCAAAAAGTTTGGAAGAGGCTTATCAAAAAGCTTTGTGGCTCAACGAACAAACAAGAGATAAAATGATTGAGGAAAAAATCAACGATGTTTTATCGCAAAAGTTTGAGGAGGCTTTTAAGGCTAAAGAAATTTCGTTTTCGCCGCATTCAAAAGAAACAGCCGCGCCGAAAGAATTAAGCTTGCGTGAAGAACTGGAAGCACAATTTAGAAAGGAATTTTAATTTATGACAACAGCAAATGAAAAATATGATTCGATTTTTACGACAACAATCGAAAATCGATCTAAAAAAATGGCAGACAATGTGACAAAGAATAATGCACTCTTAAACAGACTTTCTGCCAAAGATAAAATCCGTCCGATTGACGGCGGTTCCAAAATTTTGGAAGAATTGGAATATGGCGAGGGCAATGTGGTTTGGTATTCGGGCTTTGACACGATTACCTATTCCGGTCCGGAGCTTTTCAGTGCGGCAGAATACAGTTTGAAACTGTGCGCCGTTCCGGTTGCCGTTTCGGGCGAGGAACTCTTAAAAAACAGCGGAGAAAGCCGAATCATCGATTTGTTTGAAAAACGCATTCAAAACGCGGAAAAAACCATGAGCAACAAAATCGGTGCCGCGCTTTATTCAGACGGCACGGGGTCATCAGGCAAAGAAATCGGCGGTTTGAAGCTGCTTATTGCAGATAGCCCGTCATCGGGAACCGTCGGCGGTATTAACCGCGGGGTATCGGGCAATGAATTTTGGCGCAACCAAGCAAGTGTGATTTCAACATCTGCGGGCGCTTTATCTGCTTCAACAATTTTGGGCAAGATGAATGAAATGTATTTAAAATGTTGTCGAGGGACAGACAGACCTGATTTGATTGTGACTGACGACTACATGTATGATTTGTATGAAAGCGCATTGCAACCGCAGCAACGTTTTAATGATCCGAAATTGGCAGAAGCCGGTTTTCAAAACTTGAGATATAAAGGTGCTGATGTGATTTTTGATGGTGGGCAAGGCGGAAACTGCCCCGCAAAACACATGTATTTTATCAACACAAACTATCTCTATTTGCGTCCGCACAAAGATCGCAACTTTAAAGTGATTGGTGGTGAACGCATGGCTATCAACTCCGATGCCATTTATAAAATCATCGGTTGGGCCGGCAACCTCACAATGAGCAACGCAACGTTGCAAGGTGTGTTGGTTGATTATATCGCGCCAGCAAACGGATAATTTTGTGTGAAAAATAGGGGCGTTTTTTAAGCGCCCCGAAATCTTAAAGATGAGAGGAATTAAAAATGACAAGCGTAAGGCAAGATTTAATTGATGCATTAAGACAGTATGAAGAAGAGGAAAGAAAAAGAAGAAAGGATAAAACAAGCCGCTCAAAATGATGTTAAAGGCATGTATGAGCCATATTTAGAAGATGATGAAGATGAAATGTTAGGGGATTTCTATAATCATTTAAAGGATTCAGATGTTGAAGGGTATTCAAAAACGCCATATTGCGATTCGGAAGGCAAAAATACGGTGGGTGTCGGCAACAGGATTCCGAACTATGAAACAGTCAAAAATTTGACAATGACATCAAAAGATGCGCCCGCAAGCGAAAGCAACCCGGCATGGGGTGAAGATAAAAAGCGAGATTTTATGCAAAAATTGGATGAATTTTGCAGAGATAGGGAAAATTGGTTTATGATACCTAAAAGACAATATGAAGAATATAATACAAAATATAAAGAAACAATGCCGTATTTTCAAGATGAGGAGTTGGAAGAGATATCCAAAAATTATATTAAAAAGACCGCATTGCCGGAAGTTGTGCGAAATGCACAAAATGTCGGGATAAATTTTTATCGTGATTTGAACAGAGACGGGCAAAAAGGACTTATTGATATGCAATATAATTTGGGCGGAAATAAGTTTAAGTTGATTGATTTGGAAGACCCTAATCAAATTAACAACAGCAATTTGAAATATAAAGATGAGCTCAAAGCTGATGCAAACAACTATTTAAGGCCTGAGATCAGAAAAGATTTGATTGACAACGGTTATTGGGCAGGATTAAGCAATGCGCTAAAACAAAGAGATACACCGGCCGTTCAAAGAGAAATACATCGCAGCAATATATCAGATAAAAGAAACAATAAAATCAGAGATTTTTTTGCAAACCCGTGGCAAAATAGTGCAGCAGCACAAAATCCGTATCACCAAAAACGAAACAAATTAAAAAATCCGTGGGATGAAGATGACAAATGGTGGTATTAAATAAAAAAGCATGATAGACTTCTCTTAACGAAGAAAGTAAAGGATTGTTTTTATGAGAAAATTTGTTTTGATATTCAGTTTCATCTTGAGTTTTGAAGTGTTTGCGGGGGAGGCGCCGGAAAAGTTTCAAAACCCGATATTTAACAACAAGCTTTATAGTGGCGGGAAGAAAGTTTTTTCACACGATATTTTGATAACACCGACTTCAATCACGGATTATGACAATAGTAAAGAAAATGCCGAATGCGAATATATCGCTGAGAATGAAAAGGCGATATTGCTTAAATGCAATGAACCGCATGTTTTATCGCAAGGCAATTTTTGGAGTTATAGGCTGTTTTTTGTGAAATATAAAAATGAATGGTCTGATGGAACAAAAGAGTGTAATGTTTGGGTATGTGAGATTATCTTAGATAATGAGGGGATGCCTAAAGAATACCAAGATAAATTTGCGCCGATTTATGTGAGCGAAATCTTTAACTGCGCGGATGAAAAAGATTATAATAAAGAACGTCCTAATTATGAAAAAATAGATTGTCAAAAAGAATATGAAGACAGGAATTGGGAAAAATATATTCCGGGCAGATGGGAAGATATGAAATGGTCTTAAAAAGTAAAGGATTGTTTTTATGAAAAAATTTGTTTTGATATTGAGTTTTAAGGCAATGATATAAAATTAAAAGTTTCGTTTTAAGCAAAGAGGGGCTTTCCCTCTTTTTTGTTTTTTGAAAGGAAAAAAAATGAGTATTGAATTTTTAAGTTTTCAGGATATGGCAAAAAACCAAAATGAAAATAGAGGTGTTTTTGCGCGCTTTTACGACAAAAGCGTGAAGACCGGAAATATCAAAAAAAACGGAATGCCGGAGTTTGCAAACAAGCTTTATATCGAAATTCGCATCAAAGATGAACGCGATGTGTTTGATCAACCGGCAACGGCAGAGCATATCAAAAGATTTGCGGTTGAATACAACAAATATTTGAGCGAAAAAAAGGAAATCGGAAGCGGAACGCCGCTCAGCAGTTTTGCTTTTTTATCGGCTGAGCAAATCGAAAGTTGCAAGTTTAGAAATATTTTCAGCGTTGAGGCTCTGGCAGCTTTGGACGATGAGAAGGCAAAAGAGCTTGATTTAAATATGGAAAAAAAGCTGGCCGCTGATTTTTTGAAAGCATCAAAAAACAACCAAGTGCTTTTTGAAAATATGAAAAAAGAACGAAAATATTTGGAAGAAATCAGAGCCTTAAAAGAAGAAATTGAAAGGCTTAAAACAAATGGTGGAAAATAAAATAGAAATCTTTCTTGATTTGACGGGAGATGTGAGAGATTGGGTCGGTTTAGGCTTAAATGAACCGAAAGATTGGGTCGGACAAAACATCACACTTGGGGTGAAAATGGGCAAACAGCTGATTGCAGGCATCGTTTTTCACGATATCAGACCAAGAACAGATGTTTGGCTGACAATTTTCAGCACTGACAAAAAATGGTGCAACAAAAGGGTTTTAAGGGCGATATTTGATATCGCTTTTAATTTTTTGGAATGCCGGCGGGCGAGTGTGCGCGTGGACGCGTTCAATAAAAAAAGCCGAAAACTCGTTGAGGGTTTGGGCTTTATAAAAGAAGGGGTTCTACGCCGCTTTGAAGACAACGGAAACGACGGTATAATTTATTCAATGTTAAAAAATGAATGTGTATGGAGGACAAAAAAATGAGTAAAAGCTTAAATGTTTTTAATAAGGTGAGCGACGGGTTGAAGGTCAATTTTGATCGTCGTCCGACAGATCAATATATCAACTATTTAAATAATTATGACACAACAAATGCGGATAATGTTTATGCCAATTTGGGCAATTGGGCATCAAGAGCAAGCAACAATTTAAAAAATATGGGCGATTATACATTTCATGTGGATGGCTCTGAGGCGGCAAAGAAACGCACGGAAGATGCAACTTTTGAAAATTATTTAGGCAAGATTTTGCCATCATATGAACTTGAAAAAGATGCTTTGCAAACAAGGCTCTTAAACCAAGGCATTGGTGTTGATTCGGCAGCTTATGCAAATGCAATGGGAAGCTTAAACAGTGCGCAAAATGGAGCATTAAATGAAGGAGCATATCAAGCCATAGCAGCCGGTCAAAATGCATTTACAAATGATTTGAACAACAACTTGGCAGTTGCAAATTTTGCTAACGCAGCCCAGCAAAACTATATCAATCAACTTATCTCAGCTTTGGCGGGAAATTTAAGCGGATATGATGTGGCAAATGAAAAGTATAATGTCGGCAACACTCTTGCTCAAAATAAAGCGAGTGCACAAAACAACTCGTTAACTCAAAAACTAAAAGCATTGAAGATGGCCATTGATGGTGGAAAAAGTGCCGCTTCCATGTTTGCGCAAGGGTAAGGAGAAGAAAAATGGCTTTTGACAGCGAAGGAAATTTTACACGTTTACATCATTGGGAAAATGATAGATTAAATGACATAGGTATTGTTTCTGACAGGCATGATGAGGAAGATGATAATTTTGCAAATGCCTTGAATAATTGTTTCTTGCGAGATGGTCGTGTGCCTTTAAGCGGTGCGCTTAAAATGAACAGCAACCAAATTAAAAACATGGCGCAGGGAACGGCGCTAAATGACGCCGTGACAAAAGGGCAGACCGAAAATTTAATTTCAATTTTGAAAGAAGAAATATTTGATTTGGTATCGGCAAACTTGGATTTAGGGGATATTAAAGCATCCGTTCAAACAGAAAATCATGGCTGTTGGCTTTTATGTGACGGTCAGGCGGTTTCTCGCTCGACGTATGCTGAGCTTTTTGATTTAATCGGAACGAACTTTGGTGCAGGCGATGGGGTGAGCACTTTTAATGTGCCGGACTATCGAGGAAAGTTTTTGCGCGGTTTGGGCGGCGATTCGGAAGAAGATATTTATACAACGCAAGCGGAAGGGTTGCCATCTGTGCCTTATACAAGGATTCCTCAAGCGCAAAATCAGTATGATAGATATGGCTCATCAGGAACTTTTCCTGTTAATAATTGGAACTACCAAACAGTTTATGCAACAACTGATATTTACGGTGCAAGTGAACACGTGACACCGATTAACCAAGCAGTTAACTTCTTTATTAAAGCAAAAAAGGAGGCTTAAAATGAGTGGAACGATTAGCGAAAATTTAATTACGGTCAGACAAGGCGACAGCTTTGCGATCAACTTTGAGCTCAAAGATAAATGCGAGCCGGTGGATTTGACAGGGGCAACAATGTTGATGCAGGTCAGAGACGACAGCGGAAACTTGATGTTTTCTGTGGGCGGAACGCCGGTTGATGCCGTAAACGGAAAAATTGCGATTTTATTAACGCCGTTACAGACAAACATTGCGGTTGGCGATTATAACACCGACATTCAGGTGACTTTATTGGACGGATCGGTCAACACCATATATCCAGCAAATCCGAACCAAATTGCGACATTTAGGGTCACCGAACAAATCACAAAATAGGGGTTTGAGATGAAAATAAACGAAGATAAGGCACATTTAAGGGTTGAAATCAGCTCAGGCGGGCAGATGACAGCGCAAATTGAGCCGAAAAGAAAGATTGATGTTTTGATCGGCGATGCGGCAAAGATGGACTGCCAAAGGGCGATTAATTACATCAAATCAGGCACGGCGGAAATCGACAAAGCTGTTGAAGACGGCATTGAAAAGGTAGAGCAAAAAGTTGAAGGCATGGCAGATGTTGACCTTTCAAATTTATCATTTTTAGGAAGAGCAAAGTTTGATGCAAAGCAAGATGCGATTTCAGATTTAGCAACAATCAGAGAGGGCGCTGCTTTGGGGGCAACGGCTGTTCAGCCTACCGATTTAGCAATGGTTGCAACAACAGGTGATTATGATGACCTTTCTGGAACACCCACACTTGCAAGTGTGGCAACAAGCGGAAGTTATAACGATCTTTCAAACAAGCCAAGCATTCCTGCAGCGCAGGTCAATTCTGACTGGAACGCTACATCGGGCGTGGCTCAGATTTTAAACAAACCTTCGCTTGCGGCAGTTGCAACAAGCGGTGCATATGCGGATTTGAGCGGCACGCCTGATTTAAGCGCAAAAGCAGATACCGACCTTTCAAACGTTTCGGCATCTGATATGACAACAGCAATGGAAGGCTCGAACACTCCCGTTATTGTTGAAACATATAAAAACGGTGATAACTGGTATCGGGTTTGGTCTGACGGATGGTGCGAGCAACGAATTTGGTGTAATGTGAACGGTGCAACAAATGCTTGGTCTTATAATATCGGTAACTTTCAACTCTTAAAACAAATGAAAGATACAACATACACGGTTGTCCTTTGGTCTGATTTGCAACACACAAACAACGGACACGCAGTAACAATAGGAACAAAAACAACAACAGATTTTAAGCTGAACACATATAACTGTGCTGTTAATGGGCCGGCTATCATATACGGATATATTGCGGAGGAGTAAAAAGATGAAACTGAATAAACCATATACAAGTAAACAATACGCCGACTTGGCTGTTTATTGCAACGAAAATAATTGCCATATTGAAGATAAGGGCGATTATTTGGAAAGCGTTAAAAACCCGCCTTTGCCCGAGCCGACAGATGACGAGCAAAGACAAAATCGTGCGGCGGCGTATCAGGCAGAGGTTGACCCGATAACAGCGCATATCGAGCGTTTAAGAGATGAGGCAGAGCCTGACGAGGTAAAAATCGCCGAGCTCATTGCCGAGCGCACAAAAAAGGTTGAGGAAATTAAACAAAAGTTTCCGTATAAAAACGGAGAGGAAAAATGATTAACGACATCAAAGTGGTTTTATTTTTGATAGCGGCGGCGATTGCTTCCGCTATCATTCGTTTTAAGAGCCTGACACAGCTTTTGATTGATGCGGTGTTGGGTTTTGTGATGGGGTATTCTTTTTATTTGCTCTTAGGCTTTTGGGTTGCAGACGGCGCAACAAGAAGCGGTTTTTGCGGCATTATCATTTTATGCTCACGCCCCTTATACGACTGGGCAAATGCCTTTATTTTAAACAAACTGACAGATTTAATTGAAAAGAAAATCAAATGACAACAGCTTATAAACTGTTTTTGGGCACATTGCTCGAAATTTTGCTTTGCGCCGGATTCTATTTTTTGGGTCGCGCGCATAGTGAGGTGAAAATTTTGCATGAAAGAGGTGAAGAAATCACCAAAGAAGTTGAGGTTATAAAATATGTGGAACAAAAGAAAGCTGAAATATGGACAGAGCCTAACGCTTCTAATGCTGAGCTTATCAAGTTGTTCATGCAAAATAAATTATGATGTTTGTCCGGTCTACCCCAAAGGCGGACAAAACGTTGGGCAAGAACTGAGTAAATTGAACACGGCGGAATATCCGGCGCTTTTTGAGTGGCTCGGACGGATTAACAAATTAAGGCAAGAATTAGAGCTTTGTGAGCAAAGCATAAAATAAACCCTCGCATTTGAGCGGGGGATTTTTTTTGTTTTAAATATATTGACAAAAATCACAAAATTTGTTAAAACTTTTTTGAAAAGAGAACAATAAATGTTATCAAAAGCAGAGCTTCAAGAAGATTTAAATGATATTTGCGCACAAACAAAGGGGCGCTGGCTTTGCTATGATGATATTCACACCAAAAATTTGAATGCAGACACGACGCGTTATCTCAAAGAGCTAAAAAGGCTTGGATATTCTAAAACGAATTTGCTTTCAATGGGGTATTTGGATTTGGCCTATGGCGGCGGATTGGAAATCAGGCACCAAGAAGAATCAAAAGGGGCCGGCTATACACTCGACGGAAAAAACAACAACAAAAATAAATTAGTCGTTTTATCAGGTTTTGCAAGGCAAAACGACAGACATACGGTTTATCATGAAGCGGCGCATCTCTACCAGTTTGAATACAACATTTTCAACATTCGTTATCGCGGAGAATATGAAACATATCTCTCAGAAACGCACGCAAATACCTTTGCGGCAGCAGTGCTGTTGCTCAAAGCAAAAAATGTGTTTGAATATAAAAAACAAAGGCTTGCTCTTTTTGCAAACAATGTGAACATGGTCAATGACAAACGCAAAAAACTGCTCTATTACCTCTCTTTGCCGATAGAGCTGGAGATGGTAAAAATTATCAGAAAAGAAGGACGTGCGAACGTGCGGGCAAAATTTGAGAAAAAAGGAAGGCTCGATTTTAAAAAAATCGCTTTTTGGACGGCTGATTTGGTGCGAGAGCATGCCTATACAAAAGAAGAATTTGAAAAAATTCAAAAAGGTGATTTTACGCTAAGATATGAATTGCTCAAGAAAAAGGCCAAGTCATATCGTGTTTTGGGCAGAGCTTTTAGCTTGCAACAAAAACTTCAAAAAACAGCGCAAAACAAGCGACATTACAAAATTGAAAAGCAAAGAATTGAAACAATAAAAGAAAAACTGAAGCCGCTGCCTGAAAAAAATAAGCAGGCGCAAATGATAAATGCGGCGTGTGCCCTTGATAATTTTCAAGTAAGATTACTTCAAGAATATGGAATTTTTGATGCGCTTTCAGATGTTGTGGACGGCGAGGTTTGCAGCGTGCCAGATAAATATAAACAAAATGCAAAAGCACTTGATGAAATCAGCGCAACATTTGAAAAAATGAAAACCATTTATCAAAGGTGGCAAAATGAGGCATATTTTCAAGATTTGGTTGATAATCTGCTCTTTATTGAAACGCGCGATGAAGTCTGGGCCTCAAAAGAAGAAATGAAAAAAAATCTTCAAAGAAGAGATTTTGAATTTGGTCTTCAAAACGAAAGATAAAAAACTTATTTGACATTTGATGAAAAATCATCCATAATTAAAAACGGATATGAGATTTGCTTGTATCAAGTGCCTTTAAGGTGCGGAGCTTTAAAACGGCTTATACAGTATGCAGTGATGGATAACACTGTGATAAGTGTTGTTTTTTTATAACACGATTATCCCCGATAAGAGTCGGGGAGCTTATAACGGATGTTCAAGGTTTTTCCTAAAGGTTATAAGAGTCATTTCGTACTGTATGATTGTTTTACTCTCCGACCGCTCTTTGTAAGGTGCGGTTTTTTATTTTGGAAGATGAGGGTAACATGATAAAAATAAAAGAAAACGGCAGAAGTATGGTTGAAATGTTAGGGGTGCTTGCAATTATCGGTGTTTTAAGCGCCGGTGCTTTGGCAGGTTTTAGTCATGCGATGAAAAAACATAAGATGAACCAATTGATTTCTGACTTAGAAACAATGGTAGAAGGATTATCAGAATATAAAGATGAGTTTGGGCAGCAAGGTAACGGAAATGAACAATTTGTGTTGTCGCAATATGTTAGACGATTTAATTTGCTGCCACAAAATTGGAAGACGGATGGATATTATTTTTTTGATCTTTTTAATAACAAAATATTATTTTTTGCAAGAAGTTCGCGCTTAAGTATTGATTATTCCAATACGAGTGAAGTCAAAACAATTTGTTCGGATTTAGTCATGGGTTTTGGCAAACCAAACAGCCATGCTTTATACCTTCTTCGCGTATGGCGACAGGCTGACGAAAACGGTGAAAATCAAGGTAATTCAGAAGTATATTATGGTGATAAAGTTTGCAATGACTCTAAAATCTGTATCAAAGATATGACAGCAACAGATGCGGCAGAAATGTGCCGGACATGTAATGAGGGCAGAACATGTGTTTTGGTTTTTGAGTTTTTGCCATACTAAAAAAATTCTTGACTTAGAAAAAAAATCAGCTATAAATACCTCGAATTTAACTTGAAAAAATTCGTTTGATATAACACGCCACGGCGTGCCGTCAGTCAGCGAGGGTTCGCACACTGGCGCGAAATTTTTATATAAAACGGGTTTTGAAAAAATAAAAAGGAATTTGACTTTTGTTTGAAACATTGACCGATAAATTAGGTGCTGTTTTTAATAAAATCACCTCAAGGGGCGTGCTCTCTGAGGCAGATATTGACAGTGCTATGCGCGAAATCAGAGTCGCGCTTTTGGAGGCTGATGTTTCACTCTCCGTTGTCAAAGATTTTATTGCTCATGTTAAAGAACAGGCGCTTGGCGAAAAGGTTGTCAAATCTGTTCAGCCGGGGCAAATGGTTGTCAAAATTGTGCACGATGAGCTCGTCAAACTTTTGGG
>DPKR01000004.1 GCA_003542415.1 Alphaproteobacteria bacterium
ACATACCATTTTCTCTCAATGTCTGAGGGTTTTGTAGAATATGTAGTCATATTTTTCTTTCCATAAAAAAGTTTTTCAAAAAATTCTGCTTTAATATACATAAAAAAAACGTCTTGTCAATAACAATTTTTCTTTGATTTTCAATGCATTAATTTGCGGTATTTTAATACCATTTTTTAATATGTTGATTTTTAATGTTTTTTTAAAACCAAAAAAACCGCCCTTTTATGCAAGGGGCGGTTTTAAAGCGAATCGTTAGAAAAGGTTGCAAAGCAACTCTAAGTGCTTTTTGTAGGTTTCAAGCATTTTGTTGCATGTTTCTTCATTTGAGCCGAGCAAGTCCAATGCCGGACTTTCTTCTAAATACTCAATCTGCGTGTTCAGCCACTCTTTTAAGGCTGCAATCTCAGACCAACGCCTTTTCAAAACTTCTTTTTTGAAAGCTGCCGCCTTATCTTCTTTTATCGGGGATGAAATAAGGTCTTGTTTTTCCAGTTCATCCCAAAAGATTCTGCCGGCTTTTAACCTGATACTTCTTATCGCAATGCCTTGTTCTAAGCTGCGCTTTTCGACGGTTGTCAGTTTTAATTCTTTCATATTTTCTTGTTTTAGAGGTTTATTTTTTTACATAATTTATATTTAATGATTGGACATAGACTTAAAAAGCAATACTTTGTTTTGTATCAACTTTTTTTGATTTTGTCAATTAATTTATAGTTATTTTCTTTGATAGCCCATGCATGTCGAGGGAGAGCTGACAGCTCCTCTCAAAGCCGCAATTCTTTCCGCCATTGACATACCTTTAGATGGTATTGCTTTGTCGCTTTGCGGATTTGATTGTGCAGACACAGAAGGAACGTTGTGTATCGGTTGCCCTGAAATCTCTTGAAATGCTTCTTCAAGTGTTAAAGTTTTTGCGGTTGGTATTTCAAAATCCAATGTAAAACTTTGCATATACGAACTATCTTTTTCAAAAACATGGCTGCTCTTTAAGTAAGCAAGCTTATTTCCAACCGCTTCAGCAAGAGAACCTCTTTGTCCCCTTAGAATTTTTTTTAACTTTACCTCATCCATTTTCTTTTTCCAATATCACTCGCCCTGCTTTGTATAAAATAAGGCTGTCCAAAACAAATCTGTTTATTAAAATAAGTTTTTCATCTTCAACATGCATTGCGCGAGAAATGTTGATAATTGTTCCCAATTCATTTTCATGAAGACTATCATCCACATTTGCTAAAAAACAAAGCTCTTTCACAAGCTCCAGCGCATGCAAACGATCTTTAATTTTTTCTGCTTCCCGAACAGCGTCTATTGAGTTTGCCGATTTAATGATCTCGACAATTGTTGTTTCAGGCACACCATATTTTGCACTAATCATTTTCAAAAATGAAATTTCATCTTGATCAATTTCATTATCGCTTTTAATTAACACACAAAAAAGTTTTAAGAAAACAATCTTTTCTTCTTCAGATAATGTTTTGATGTATTCTTCGTCCATTGTATTCTCCTTTGGAGCTACTATAATTTTCAAATCTTAATTTCTGTTTAATTCTGTGGAATATATAACATATTTATCTTAACATTTCGTCAACTTTATGGCAGTATCCTTAGTGTATCCGACAAACATCGGATTGTTGAAACAACAGAAAGGATATATTCATGAATATCAAAAATATGCTACTCACAACAGCTGCCGCAACTTTGATGGTTAGCGCAGCACATGCAAGAGATTTTACTGGGTCGCTCTTTTTGCCCGGTCAAGGCGAATTTTTGTCTGACACACAAATTGAATGGTCTCGCACAAAAGCGCGTCATGTTAAACAAATCAAAAATTTTGCGTTGAGCGAAGAATTGACTTATGGTCTCACAGACAATTTCTCCGTATATGGCGGTATTATGAACGCTTTTAATTTTGATCGTTTGACAAGCCGTCAATACAACAACGAGCATAACTTTGCTTATGAAGTTGGCGCAAAATATAACTATAGCTATGACAATATTTTGACACAAGTCGGTTTGGGCTATTTCACATTCCAGCCGAGTTCTTGGTTTGGTCACCACATCGGCGGTGTTAAAATGGATAATGACTGGTATAAAGAGCTCCAATTTGAAGCACAAGTTGGCTATGATATGGGCAACGGCTTAGTTCCTTATACCATGTTTACACTTGATTCACCGATTGATCAAGCTGACCGCGTGATTGACTATTCTGTTTTTGCCGGTGTTCACAAAACACTTGACAAATGGGCTCTTGACGGCGGTGTTCGTTATGATTTTGTAACACATGGTGACAATGCTAACCAATGGTATTTGCAAGGCGAAGCTGATTACTTCTTAACAGATTCCGTTGCTGTTGGTGTTCATGGTGACTACTTCTTGGGTGGCAGCGATTATCAGCATGATATGACGCTCGGTGCTCAACTCAAAGTATTATTCTAGTCTTTTACTTTTTGTAAAACAAAAAAATCCCCCGCATTTGCGAGGGATTTTCTTTAACTTAAAAGCAAATAATTATTTTTCTGCGTTTGCTTTTTCGGCAGCTGCTTTTGATGTTGCTGTCAAATCGTCAGCAATACGAGCAGATCTACCGCGGAGTGCACGCAAGAAATAAAGTTTTGCACGACGAACTTTACCGATACGTGCCACTTCAATTTTTGCCACATTCGGAGAGTAAAGCGGGAACACACGTTCCACACCTTCACCGAAAGAAATTTTGCGAACTGTAAATGAAGAGTTCAAACCATCATTTTTGCGAGCGATGCAAACGCCTTCATAAATTTGGATACGTTCACGATCACCTTCTTTAACTTTGGTGTGAACTTTCAAAGTATCACCTGCTTTAAAATCAGGCAGGTTTTTACCTTGAGTGAGCTTATCCATTTGCTCTTTTTCCAAGTTTTTCAAAATATTCATCAGTTTAACCTTTTCTTTTTAAAATTTGTTACCTTATAACCCTAAACTTTTTTTAAATCAAGATATTTTTTAAAAAGGTCGGGTCGTTTTTCTTGAGTTACTTTTAAGGACTGCTCTTTGCGCCATTTTTCAATGTTTGCATGATGCCCCGAGAGCAACACATCAGGCACTTTCATACCTTTCCAGTCTATGGGCCTTGTATATTGCGGATACTCGAGCAAACCGTTTTCAAAACTTTCGTCTTGAGCAGATTCATTGTTGCCCAAAACACCGTCAAGCAGTCTGATCACACCGTCAAGCATAATCATCGCCGCTTGCTCACCGCCTGTCAAAACATAGTCTCCTATGCTGATTTCGTCGGGGTGATAGACTTCAACAACACGCTCATCAATACCTTCAAAACGGTTGCAAACAATGGTCAGCTCAGGCTCTTTTGCCAGCTCATGCAATTTAGCTTGTGTTAAAGGTTTGCCTTTCGGGGTCATATAAATGAGCTTGCCGGCCTTAAAGTTTGCATCAATTGCCGAACCCAAGATATCTGCGCGCATCACCATTCCGGCACCACCGCCGCACGGAGTATCATCAACAGAGCCGTATTTGTCGGTGGCATAATCTCTGATGTTGATCACCTCAAAGCTCCATTTGCCTTCGGCAAGCGCCTTACCCGTCAACGAAAAGCCTAAAAAACCGGGGAAAATTTCAGGATACAATGTTAAGATTTTAACCTTCATTTTCTTCGTCTTCCTGGTAGTTCATTGAGGTTTGGCTCACTTCAACAAATCCCTCCTTGATATCAACCGTCGGCACATATGTGTCATTAAACGGCAACATCTCGGTTTGTTTTTGCCCTTCAAAGCTGATTTCCAAAATATCTCCCGCGCCGAAATTATAAACGCCTGCAATTTTGCCAAGCTCTTTTTTTGTTTTTGCTTCCAAAACCTTGAGCCCGACAAGATCTGCCAAATAAAAGGTATTTTCTTTCAATTCCGGCAAAACATCTCGCGAAACAAAAAGCTCTGTTCCGACAATTTCTTCTGCGGCATTTCTTGTGTCAACACCTTCAAATTTCACACGCAAAAGTTCTTTTGCAAAACCTTTGACTTGTCCTTGATAAAAATGCGTTTTGTCTTTGTTTGAAAGCTTGCCGTATGCACAAATATCTTTAGGGTTTGAGGTAAAGCTCTTGACTTTCACTTCGCCCTTAATGCCGTGCGCTGCAACAATTTTGCCCAAACAAACCAAATCCGACATTTTTTTGCCTTAAAAATAACTTATCAAAATTATTCAGCAGATTCAGCCGGAGCAGATTCAGATGCGGCGGCAGCTTCAGCCTCAGCTTTAGCGGCAGCGGCAGCCTCTTGAGCGGCTTTTGCTTTTTCTTCTTTTTCTTTAATGCGCTCTAATGTTTTAGCACGAGGCGCAGATTTTTTCGGTTGTTCATGAATAACGGGTGCTTCACATAATCCAAGACCTGCAAACAATTTTTGCAATCTTTCTGTCGGCTGAGCACCTTTTTTGAGCCATGCAGACACTTTTTCGCTGTCAACGATCAAACGATCTTGATGATCTTTCGGCAAAAGCGGGTTATATGTGCCTAATTTTTCAATAAAGCGGCCATCGCGAGGAGCGCGTTGATCTGCTGCAACAATGCGATAAAACGGACGTTTTTTAGAACCGCCTCTTGATAATCTGATACGAACTGCCATTTTATAAATTCCTTTCTTAAAAAAGTTAAATTGTTAAAAGTTTCAAGCCTTATGGCAAAGTCTTAAAACCGTTTGTTGTTCATTGGTCCAAATGGAAAGCCTCCCATTGAACCGCGTTTTAATACTTGAGAAAACCCTTTGATACCGCCGAATTTTCCCATTTGTTTGACCATAGAAGCCATCTGCTCATAAGATTTTAAGAGCTTGTTGACATCCATTACCTCAACCCCCGAGCCGTTTGCAATCCGTTTTTTGCGGCTTGCCTTGATAATATCGGGGTTAGACCTTTCAGCCTTTGTCATTGAAAGAATAATTGCCTCTTGTTTTTTCAATATCTCGTCGCCGTTAATTTGTTCCAACTGTGTTTTATATTTTGCAATTCCAGGAATCATTGAGAGCACGCTTGACATTGAGCCGAGTTTTTTCATCTGTCTCATTTGAGATAAAAGGTCGTTCAAATCAAACTTTCCTTTCATCATTTCAAGCATATCTTTTTCAGCCTGTGCGCGATCAACCGTTTCCATCGCTTTTTCAACAAAGCTCACAACGTCGCCCTGTCCCAAAATACGTCCGGCGATGCGGTCAGCATGAAAAGCCTCAATTTCATCAAGCTTTTCACCCGTGCCCAAATATTTAATCGGCACACCTGAAATCATTTTCATTGAAAGCGCGGCACCAGCCCTTGACGAGCCGTCAACACGTGTCAAAACCAAGCCTGTGATACCGAGTTTTTCATTAAACGCTTTGGCAACATTGCATGCTTCTTGGCCGATTAAAGCATCAGCCACGAGCAAAATTTCGGTCGGATTTGCAAGCTTTTTAACATCACTTACCTCATCCATCAGGGTTTCATCAATCTGCAGGCGACCAGCCGTATCCAAAACAAGCACATCATATACGCCCGTTTTGGCAGCTGTTAAGGCGCGCTTTGTAATTTCAAGCGGGGACTCACCTTTAACAATTTCAAGCGAATCGACTCCGATTTGCTCAGATAACTGTTTGAGTTGTTCTTGTGCGGCCGGACGATAAACATCGAGTGAGGCAAGCAAAACCTTTTTGTTTTTCTTAAGCTTGTTTGCAATTTTTGC
>DPKR01000124.1 GCA_003542415.1 Alphaproteobacteria bacterium
TTATCTTCAATATTCACAGCAGCACCATTTTTAACCAATGTTGTGATAATTTTGGGATCTTCAGTAAGCTCTGCAGCCAACATTAAAGCCGTACGTCCATTGTCGTTTTTTGCATCAACAATCGCCCCACTCTCAATTAATATAGTAGCTACATCCAGATTGGAAGCAAAACTCACTGCCGCCATTAAAGGCGTGAAACCATTATTTGCTCTACTATTTATATTTGCTCCATTCCTAATCAGTATAGTAGTAATTTTTGGATTTTTATTAAAACCGGCTGCAGCCATTAAAGGCGTTAAACCTTTGTCTGTTCTGGTATTAACATCTGCTCCATATTCAATTAAGGTATTAATTACGTCAGGATTTTGGTTAAAACTAGACGCACTAATAAGAGCTGTAGCACCTCTGATATTTCTAGTATTAACATCTGCTCCTTTTTTAATAAGCATCTCTATAATTTCTGAACTTTTATTGCTTGCTGCTGCTAACATTAATGCAGTATTTCCTTCATCGTCTCTTGCTTCCATATTTGCACCATGTTTAATTAAAGTTTCAAGAATTTTTGGATCTTCTGCAATCATTGCTGCTAACATTAATGCTGATACACCATCATTGGTTTTTGATTCAACATTTGCACCATATTTAATTAAAGTGTCAATAACTTCAAAGGTATTATTAAACCCTATTGCCATCATTAAAATAGGGTATTTATCATACAATATTTTGTTCGACGTTCTAAATAACAGTTTGTTAACTATTTGTTTTTCTTTTTCGTTTCTCGCTAATTTGTTAAATTTACTCCTAAGTTCCGACATTTCAGAATCTTCATCAACATCAAAGATCATATCAACAAGATCGTTGACTTCTGCGCCTTCTTTTATCATATCTTCCACTATTTGAGCAGTTGCTCGTTGCCACCACTCAGGTGTTTTATCTGCAAAACTTTCCTTTGCTTGTACTGAAAAAGTAGTCAGAGCAACAAGCAAAATTGTTAAAACTGAAATTATTTTTTTCATATACAATATCTCTTTTAAAAAACTATTGGTACATTTTGTCATTTAAGAGCCAATAGGCATTTGTTTGATATATATCTGGATTTTCTTTAGCATAATCTAATGCTGTCTTTCCGTCTATATCTTTAATTTTTGTGTCAGCACCATTATTTATTAGAAGTTCTACGATTTCTGGTTTTGAACTAAAAACTGATGCAAAAATTAATGGAGTCCATACCGAATATTCTTTTCCGATTTCGTTATCTAATCCCCTGAAAGCAGATAAGAAACTAAGACGTACTAATCCCCCAATACCTAATTTAGATGTTGTTTCAATATTAGCCCCATATTTCAATAAGAGCTCTGCGACTTCTATATTAGAATCTGAAGTTAGGCAATGAATCAATGGTGTCCATCCGTATTTATCTCTTGCCTCAACGTCCGCTCCATTTTTGAGCAAGACTTCTACAACTTTAGGATTACGGATTCCAGAAATTAACACAGTTTTTCCATCTTTATCTCTTGATTCAATATTTGCTCCATATTTAATTAAAGTTTCTATCACATCAGCGTTTTTATTGTATTGTGCTGCTATTAATAAAGGGGTAAGACCTTCCTCATTTCTAGCATTAACATCTGCGCCATGGTTAATTAACAGAGAAATGATTTCTGGATTTTGATTATGGCGAGCAGCTTCCATTAAAGCTGTTGATCCATCTTTATCTCTCGCGTCAATTGATATACCATTTTTTATAATAGCGTCAACGACATTCAGGTTTTGGCTTTTCGCCACTGCTATCATCAAGATTGTTTTGCCATCACTATTTCTTGCGTTAGCACCTACTTCTTTCATTATTTTTTCTACCATTTCAGATGTTTGCCCATCAGTATTCGCGAGTGCTAACATCACATCGTCAAGATTCAATATCTTTACATTTGCGTTTTTTTGCCTTTGATAACTTTGAGTGTTAGTGTGATAGGCGGAAGCTTTATATTCGTTTTGGATTATTGCCATAAAAATAAACAAACCAACTAAACAGCGTACGATTTTTTTCATCTTCTTTTCCTTCTAGATTTTATAGATAGTTCTGATTAATGAGACAATTTCTACTTGTTTTCACAATATAATAGTACCGCAACTTTACCTTCAGGATCAAACAAATAACATACTTTTGTATCTGTTTCGCAAATCACTCCACCCTCCATCCAACCATCATCTACATGTCGATGGCACGTATTATATCTTTCTTGTCTCGAAACTGCTTTTTGAGGAATGCTCATAAAGACCCCTCCTAATATTAATAAAAAAATTGCAACAAATATTTTATTTTTCATTTTCTTCTTCCCTATCTTCATTTTCACTTAGAAGTTCAAAATCATAATAATTCATTCCACCATTCCACTCCTTGAGAATAGCATGACAGACCTCGCATCTTTGGTAATCTTTATCTCTCATTTGAATTGATTGTTCTTTATATGAGTATTTTGCCCCACAATGTTTACATATGACTATTGGCATTAATTGTCTCCCTTATTTGTCACAAAATCAAAAACAACCGCCCCTTGAAGAGCGGTCGGAGAGTTCAGAAATCACACAATAGAAAATGACTCCGTTGGCCTTTAGGAAAATCCTTGAACATCCGCCAACGGCTCCCCGACCAAAACAATCGGGGATAATCTGTGCTTCTTTTAAAAAATTAAAAGATAGCACTTTTTACAGCGTTATCCTTTCGCTGTCTATTGTGAGAGCTTCTGACAGCCCCGCACCCACAAGGTACTTGATATAAAATTTCTTCTATATCCGGTTATAATGAAAGCATATTTTTGTGAAAAAGTAAAGAAAAAAAACAAAGTCTGAAGAATGGTTCAGATGGAGTAAAAAAACAAGGTGACCAAAATTTTAGTTTACAAGAAAGTAAATGAATTTTGGTCATCCGCAGTTTTTTTTGCTTCAGATGAGCCGTTATACAGACTTTATCACCCCGCCGCCTAAGACATAGCCTCCCTCATCATACATCACGGCAGATTGCCCGATGGCAACGGCTTTTTGTGTTTCATGAAAAATCAGTTTTGCTTTGCCGTTTTCAAGCGGCTCATAGGTTGCTTCAAAAGGGGTTTGAGATGAGCGAAGTTTTAAGTAAACTTCTGCTTTTTCCGCCATTTCAGGCGTTGAGAGAAAACGCATATCGTCAATGATTAAAGATGTTTTGTAGCCGTCTTCGGCATAGCCTAAAACAACCTCATTTTTTTCTTTGTTTAAAGCCACAACATAAAGCGGTCTGTCAGCACTGATGCCAAGCCCCCTTCTCTGCCCGATGGTAAAATGCCAAATTCCCTGATGCTTGCCTAAAACTTTACCGTTCAAATCCACAAAGTTCCCTTCTCTGTCAGGCTCTTGCAAAATGTCATTAATGTCGCCGGAATAAAAATCCTGACTGTCTTTTTTGTCGCTCACTTCCAGCCCGAACTCTTTTGCAATTTTGCGCACTTCGTCTTTGGTATAATCACCGAGCGGCGTTAAAATACGGCTCAATTGCTCTTGGCTCAAACGATAAAGAAAATAACTTTGGTCTTTTTTAGCATCAACTGCCTGTCTTAATTGATAGCGCTTTAATTTTTCATTATAAGAGAGCCTCACATAATGCCCCGTTGCAAACTTGTCAAACTCCAACCCCAAAGCTTTTGCGCCCCTCGGCAACGCCTCAAATTTGATGTTTGAATTGCACACAATGCAAGGGTTTGGTGTGTGCCCAGCCAAATATTCTTCCTTAAAGTTTTTTAAAACGAGCGCCTGATATTCTTTTGTGCAATCAATCACATGATATTCAATCCCGATTTTTTCACACAAAGCTTTGGCTGTTTCAATGTCTTTTTCTTCATGCGGCGAAAAGCAGGCGTCTTTCAAATGTCCGCCGCTTAAAGCTTTGAATTTTTCTTTGTCCCAAATAGACATTGTTGCCCCAATCACCTCATGCCCCGCTTTTTTGAGCAAGCATGCCGTGACAGATGAATCAACCCCGCCTGAAAGACCAACCAAAACTCTCATTTTTGCTTTATGCTCCTAAGTTCTTTTTCACCCATGGATATTTTTGAACAGCTTCATCGTTGAGCTCTTTGCATTTTGCTTCAATCACTTGTTCAAGTTTTTCCATAAAAGCTTTTTTATCTTCATGAGCTTGAACATCCATTGCCGGCAAAAACTCAATCACAGCCGTTCCGGGATATCTCAAAAACGAAGCCTTTGTCCAAAAGAGCCCCGTGTTGACGGCAACCGGCACCACTTTTAATTTCAAGTTTTCTGCCAAAAACAGAAAGCCCGACTTGTAGCCTTTTGTTGTGCCCGGTTTGCAACGCGTTCCTTCAGGAAAAACAACAACAGGCCTCTTTTCGGCAACAATTTTTGCAACACCTTTGAGCATATTTTTCATTGCCTTCGCGCCGCCTTTGCGGTCAACCGGCACCATGCCGTAAAAATATTGCGTCCACCCGAAAAACGGCATATAAACCAATTCTTTTTTCAAAACATAAGTGCATGTCGGCACAGGTTGCGTAAATGCATAAGTTTCAAGCGCGGATTCATGTTTGCAGGCGTACAGTGCCGGCTCTTTTGAAACATTTTCCAACCCTCTGTATTCAACTTTCAAACCGGCAATGTGTTTGACACACCAAAAAATAATCCGCATCACAATTTTATCCCAAAGGAAAATCGTTCCTTTTCTTGAAACGGGGCCCACAAAAAGCGTTATAATGCACCCCGCAATCATCACAGAAAAGAAGCAAATATTGCATATAAGCGAACGAATATAAATCATTTTTCTTTAGTCCTTTTAAATTAGTCCTGATATTAAATTTTTGAGATAAACATAAATAAATTTATGATATTCCGAAGCAATCAAACAAAAACTCTTCGGCCTTTTCCACCATCGTTTCGACACATTTTTTGAATAAACGGGGTGTTCAATCACCTCAACATCCGGATTTAGCGCCTTGAGCTCATTTAAGCTTCTCGGCATATGATAATATGAGGTGACAAGCCTGATTGATTTTAAGTTGTTGCGGCGAATAATCTCACTAACCTCTATCGCATTTTCAATGGTGTTTGTTGCTTCTTTGCCCAAAAACACATGATCTTTTTGCCGCATAATTTGAATTTTGTTTTGTTTTTCGAGCGAGCCGAAATTCACATGCGGCTCCACTCCTGAAATAAAAAGCATATCAGCGAGCCCGTTATTGTATAATTTGACTGCTTCGGCAATGCGATTTTTGCCCCCGGTTAAAACAACAATGGCATCTGTTTTTGTTGTGCTGTCAATCGGGCGCTTTCTGATATATTGCTGAAAGATAATAAAACCGCCGAGCCATATCAAAAACAAACACTCAAAATACATTAAGGCAATAAACTTAGCGCGTCTCATTTACATCATTTTCCTTAAAACACGTTTCACACTCCAAAACGACATCATCATCGAAAGGAGGGCCGCCCATATCGGCAGGCTCACAATAACAAGCCAATGCATCGCACTTAACGATGCCGCACCGATCAAACCCGTTTGCAAACCCGAAGATAAGTGTGAAATAACAAACAATGCCAAAAGTCCGAGCAGCATCCCGCCCAAGCTTGCCACAAAGCCTACTTTCAAGCCCCGCAGAGCATATTGTTTTGCAACATAGGAATCGGTTGCGCCCATAATGTGCAAAATCTCAACAATGTTTTGATGAACTTTAAGACTTGTTTCAACAGCATAAAAAAGCGAAAACACCGCCGCAGACAAAACCAGAGCCAAAACAAACAAAGACAAAAGTTTAAGCGAACCGGCACTTTTAATCAATTTTTTAAGCCACAAACCATGATTGTCGATTGAAGCATACGGCGCAAATTCTTTTAAGCTGTCGGCCGTTTTTGCAAAGTCAAAAGTTTTGCCGTCTTTTAAACGAACATTTAAAAGCTTTGGCATCGGAAGCGAATCGATATCCGCATTTTTTCCGAGCCATGGCTCCATCAGTTTTTGAATTTGTTCATCTGAAACTTTTTTGACTTTCGATACACCTTCTAAGCCTTCAAAAAACGAAATCACTTTATTTGTTCTTAAAAGATCATCTTCTTCGCTCAAGTCTTCTGATGCAGGCATAATCTGAACCGTCAAACCGTCAACAATGCTTTTGTTCCATGAGTTTATCATTGATGAAGTCATAAAATAAGCAGCCAATGCAATAGAAAACAAAAACACGGATATACCCGTTGAAATCTGTAAAAAGAAATTTGCTTTGTCTTCATTAAGGGGCAACTCTGCTTTGTGCACAATTTGAATTTTTGTTTTCATCTTAAATTCTCCTCAATGCCGGAATAATTTTAAGGCCTTTATTTTCAAGGTGAATCTGCGGATAATTATATTCTGTAATCAAATCTTTACTGTGTGTTGCAATCACAACCGTTGTGCCGAGCTTGTTGAGCTCCACAAAAAGCTTCATCAATTTTGCCGCAATATCATTATCCACATTGCCCGTCGGCTCATCAGCAAGCAAAATTTCCGGACGGTTAATCACCGCTCTTGCAATCGCCACACGTTGTTTTTCACCGCCCGACAGGGTTGAGCAAATTTTATCCATACTCTTGTCGAGTTCAACCCAGCTCAAAAGTTCTTTCACACGTTTTTTGATCTCATTTTCACCCATACCGCGTATGCGAAGCGGCACCGCCACATTATCAAAAGCAGACAAATGTTCCAAAAGCCTGAAATCTTGAAATACAACACCGATCCGTCGTCTTAACCCCGCCATATCATCGCGGCTTGCATATCCGATATTTGTGCCAAACACCATCACCGTCCCTCTGCTCGGCTTTAATGCCAAATACATCATCGACAAAAGCGATGTTTTTCCCGCACCTGATTTACCGGTTAAAAAGTGAAAAGACCCCTTTTCGAGCGTCAATTTAATATCGCTTAAAACATCCGGATCTTTGCCGTAGCGAATGCAAACGTTTTGCATATCCACAATCGGTTCGGTCAACATATTTTTGTGTGTTTCCATAAAACCTCCGTTTTTTTAACATCAAAAGCATATAACAATTATGTATTTAATAAAATACTTTTTTTCTTTGATTCTATATTTTTTTGAATTTATTATACATTTTATCGGTAAAAAAAGAAAAAAGAGCAAATGAAAAATGTTGATAAAATGTCCGAAATGTCAAGTTGTTTATGAGTTAGATGATTCTCTTGTGCCTGAAAACGGTCTTAAAATGCGTTGCAATTCCTGCGGCGAGGTTTTTAAGGCTTATCCTGAGGATGCCGTCGATGATGAACAAACAGCTGCCCAAAAAAAGCTCAACATCATCAATATGTTCAAACGTTTTGCCGGCGAAAAAGAAGATTTATTTACGCCGGATACGCCTGATGTTGTTCAAAACAGGCCGCCGAAAGTCCGCATTGTTCACTTAACACATTATAAAAACAGCATAAACTATCTGCTTATTTTGCTTTTGCTTGTTTTGATGGCTGCTTTTATGTATTTTTTGCGTTATGATATTGTTCGTTTTGTTCCCAAAGCCGAATCGCTTTATAACAGGCTCGGTATTGAAAGCATCTATGACGGCTCGCAGCTCCAATTTTCAAACATCAAAACAGAAGAATTTGTGGCAGGCAGTGTTTCTAAAATAAAAGTCAGTGGGGTGATTGATAACCCCACCGTTTATGAAATGAATGTTTTGCCTGTTAAGGTTGTCGTTTATGACCAATACGATAACAAGCTTTTAGATACGACTCATTATTTGCCTCAAACTCGCACACGGCCGAATTATAAATTGCCGTTTGAAGTGGTCATTACCAACCCGACACCCGAGAAAAAAAATATACACATTACTTTCGCTGATAATCTATAAAAGGAGAAAAAAATGTTACGCGAAGATATTCAAAATGCTTTGAAAGAAGCGATGAAAGCTCAAAATATGCCTGAAGTGAACGCTATCCGTATGATTATTGCAGGCCAAAAAGAAAAAGATGTTGATGCAAGAGGAAAAGGCAAGCCTCAGGCAGAAGACGCCGATTTGCTTTCGATGATGCAAACAATGATCAAACAACGCCGCGAATCGATTGATATGTTCGTCAAAGGCGGCAGACCGGAGCTTGCCGAAAAAGAAGAAAATGAAATCAAAATCATTGAGCGCTTTTTGCCCAAACAGCTCTCAGGGGCCGAAGTTGAAGCTGCTGTAAAAGCAGTCATTTCTTCAACAGGTGCAGCTTCCATGAAAGATATGGGCAAAGTGATGGGCGCGCTTCGTGCTCAATATGCCGGACAAATGGATTTCGGTGCTGTTTCCGGCATCATCAAATCTTTACTCTCTTAGTAAAGGCTCTTCATGGAAGGCGATTTACAAAAGTTTTTAGATGAGCTCAGGAGCAGGCTTTCGGTCGCAGATGTTGTGGCCGAAAAGGTAAAGCTCACGCGTAAAGGCCGTGAATATCTCGGTCTTTGTCCCTTTCATAATGAAAAAACACCTTCTTTTACGGTCAATGAAGCCAAGGGCTTTTACCATTGTTTCGGTTGCGGCGCACACGGTGATATCATCCGTTTTGAAATGGAGGCAAACGGCTTGCCCTTTATGGATGCTGTGGAAAAGCTTGCGCACAAAGCAGGCCTTGCCATGCCGAAGTTTTCAAAAGAACATTCGCTTGAAAGCCAAAAAAAACAATCTTTGTTTGAAATTATGGAACTTGCCGTTTCGTTTTATGAAAAAGCTTTGCGTTTGCCTATCGGGGCAAAAGGGTTGGAATATTTTTACAACCGCGGCATTGATGACGAGCTCATCAAAAAGTTTCGCTTGGGTTATGCCCCTTCAAACAATGACTTGAAAGCTTATTTGAAAACGAAAGGCGTCAACGAATTTGATATGGCAGAATTGGGGCTTATTGCCCAGCCGCAAGATCAAAACAAAACCGCGCATGACTTTTTCAGAAACCGTGTGATGATCCCTATTTTTGACAAACAAAACCGCCCGATTGCTTTTGGCGGGCGCATTATGGGAGACGGCCAGCCGAAATATTTAAACTCGCCCGAAACAACGCTTTTTAACAAACGCAAAATGCTCTATAACTTCAACTTTGCACGCGATAAAGGTTATGAGAGCAAGCGGCTCATCATCTGCGAAGGCTATATGGATGTGATTGCGCTTGATAATTTTGGTTTTTCTTATGCGGCCGCTCCGATGGGCACAGCTTTAACCGAAGATCAAATAA
>DPKR01000033.1:0-1238 GCA_003542415.1 Alphaproteobacteria bacterium
CTGATGGACTCGAACCAACGACCAGACCGTTATGAGCGGCCGGCTCTAACCAACTGAGCTAAGCGCCCGACATCAGTTTCGTAAATAAGGCAAAAAAAAATTCTCGTCAAGTGTTTTTTCAAACTTTAGCATAAATATCTGCTTTATTTTTTTGATTAATGCGTTATAATGCGCGTTATGATTAAAGCAGAATTTAAAGTTGAAAGTCCGTTTGAGCCTTCAGGAGACCAACCTGAAGCAATCAAAGAGCTCGTGCAAGGTTTAAAAGACGGCGTTAAAAATCAGGTCCTTCTCGGTGTGACGGGTTCGGGCAAAACATTTACGATGGCAAAAATTATTGAGGCGGCAAAGCGCCCGGCACTTATTATGGCGCCAAACAAAATTTTGGCGGCACAGCTGTATTCTGAAATGAAAGAATTTTTCCCAAACAACCATGTGGAATATTTTGTTTCATACTATGATTATTATCAGCCTGAAGCGTATATCCCTAAAACAGACACTTATATTGAAAAAGATTCGGCCATCAACGAGCAGATTGACCGTATGCGACATGGTGCAACACGTAATGTTTTGGAAACATCTGATGTGATTATTGTTGCCTCTGTTTCGTGCATATACGGCTTAGGCAGTATGGAATCTTATTCGGCAATGGTATTTAACTTGAAAGTCGGAGATGAAATAGACCCTGCAGAAGTTTGCAAAAACCTGGCTGAGCTTTTATATGTGAGAAATCAAATTTCTTTCACGCGTTCAACTTTTCGGCTTTTGGGCGACACATTGGAAATTTTTCCGGCGCACTATGAGGACCGCGCTTGGCGTGTGACTTTTTTCGGTGATGAAATTGAAGAAATAGCAGAGTTTGACCCTTTAACCGGCAAAAAAACAGCAGATTTAACCGAAGTCACCGTTTATCCGGCAAATCACTATGTCACCCCGCGTCCGGCGCTTTCGCAAGCAATAACCCATATCAGGCAAGATTTAGCCATTCGTCTCAATGAATTCAAAAATGAAAATAAGCTCCTTGAAGCGCAGCGCCTTGAGCAGCGCACACGATTTGACTTAGAGATGATTGAATCAACCGGTCATTGCAAGGGCATTGAAAATTATTCGCGCTATTTAACGGGAAGAAATCCCGGCGAGCCGCCGCCAACGCTTTTTGAATATCTGCCGAAAAACGCAATTTTATTTATTGATGAAAGTCATATCAGCGTGCCTCAAATCGGAGCGATGTATCGCGG
>DPKR01000033.1:1370-2610 GCA_003542415.1 Alphaproteobacteria bacterium
TTGAAATTTGAAGAATGGGACAAGATGCGCCCGCAAACGATCTTTGTTTCAGCCACTCCCGGAGACTGGGAGCTAAAGCAAAGTAAGGGCGTTTTTGCCGAACAGGTTATCCGCCCGACAGGCCTGACAGACCCCGAGTGTATTATCCGCCCTGCTATTTCACAGATTGATGATTTAATGGGTGAGTGCAAAAAAACAGCTGCAAAAGGCGAACGCGTTTTGGTGACGACTTTAACAAAGAAAATGGCGGAAGACTTGACCGAATATTTTCATGACAACGGCATCAAGGTGCGCTATATGCACTCAGATATTGACACCTTAGAGCGCATTGAAATTATCCGCGATTTAAGATTAGGCGTGTTTGATGTTTTGGTCGGCATCAACCTTTTGCGTGAAGGCTTAGACATCCCCGAATGTTCATTGGTTGCCATTTTAGACGCCGATAAAGAAGGCTTTTTGCGCTCAACACGCTCGCTCATACAAACCATCGGCCGCGCGGCACGAAACGCTCACGGCAGAGTGATTTTATACGCCGACAAAGAAACGGATTCCATCAAATTTGCGCTTTCGGAAACAAACCGCAGACGCGAAAAACAGATCAAATACAACAAAGAACACGGCATCACCCCGAAAACCATTCAAAAGAGCATTTCATCAACTTTGTCCGAAATGACCGAAACACAGCTTGATAAGAACGCTTTGCCGACAGTCGAAGAAGTTAAAAACATTGAAAAACAAATCAAAGAATACACAAAGCTCATGAAAGAAGCTGCATTGAACCTTGAATTTGAACAAGCAATGGTCTACCGCGACAAATTAAAAGAACTCGAAGCAATTGCGTTGAAGAATTTATAAAAAACGCTTGATTTTTATTTTGGAGCTATGATATAAGGACTTCACCATGCAGGTATAATTCAATGGTAGAATGAGAGCTTCCCAAGCTTTTAATGCGGGTTCGATTCCCGTTACCTGCTCCAATAAAAAGGCCGCTTTATGCGGTCTTTTTATTGGAACTAAAGTGGGAAGCGAACCCGAAACGGGCACAAAGTGGCGAAAAGGTACTAAATGTACCTTTGAGACCTTTGTGGTGCCGATTTGTTAATGAGCAAAAAGCGGCAGCGACATTTGCGAATGTTACAAATCAAACCGCTCGAGCTGTTGGAAACAGCGCATTCCCGTTACCTGCTCCAATAAAAAGGCCGTTTTTTGCGGTCTTTTTTATTGGAACTAAAGTGGGAAT
>DPKR01000064.1 GCA_003542415.1 Alphaproteobacteria bacterium
TCCAAAACACAATATATGTATCGAATCAACAAAGGGTGTTTAGATGTGACTGACACGGAAGGTGTCAACCGCCACATGCAAAAAGAGTGCAAGCCGTTGCCGTTTGAAAATATGATTTATATCGGCGACGGAAACACCGATATTCCTTGTATGGCGATGCTTAATAAGGCCGGCGGACATACATTGGCTGTTTATAAAGAAGGTCAAAAAGAACGTGCAACCTCTTTAAATCGCGATGGGCGTGCGCATATGGTTGCGCCGGCAGATTATCGCGAGGGCAAAAAAATTGATCAATTTATTAAAGCTGTGATTGATAAAATTGCGGCAGACGGAAATTTAAAATATATTTTATCTCAAAAACATTAAACGGACTTATCACATGAAAAAAATTTATCAACTTATTTTATTTGCTTTTCTTTTTGCTTTGCCTTTTAAGGCGAATGCCGGCATTTGCGACACATTGGGTGATTGGTATTGCACAATTCGCTCAAATGTGATTGCTACATGGGAAGAACATTCTTATGATGCTTATGTTCCGCTTTATGCTTGGCACAACAGGCTGACATATGATCGCGAGCACATCAAAAAATATAATGAAAATCCGTGGGGCGCGGGTTTTGGCTTTTCGCGCTTTGATGAAGACGGTGATTGGCACAGCTTGTATGCCATGTATTTTGAAGATTCAAACGGATACGGTGAAACCATGTTTGGCTATGCATTTTTGAAAAATAAATATTGGCATGATGTTCGTTTGGGCTATGGTTTCACGGTTGGGGCAACTCAGCGCCATGAATACAGCTATATTCCTGTTCCGTTGCCGCTACCGATGATTGGTATCGGCTATGGCAGATTTGATTTGCAAGCGGCTTATGTGCCCGGCATCAAAAATGACGGAAATGTTCTTTTTATTTGGTCTCGTATCAGACTGTATTAGTTTATGATCCTTTGGCTTATGCAATAAAAAAAGAGAGGATATGTTTTCCTCTCTTTTTCCCTTTCACAACAACCCAATGTTGCTGCCTATCATAAAAGGGACCTCTTGCTTTTTGATAAAAGAAAGATTTTATATCTTTATCTTCCATCGAAAGCATACTTGATATAATCATAAATAATGTTGTATCAAGTATATATAGCCGAATTATTAGGAAAGAACGCTTCCTTTTTCAAATTCAAATCCACGCAACAACTCAGCTGTCGTCATTGCGCGTTTGCCTTGACGTTGTATTTCAAGCACTTCTAAAGCTTTGTTTGCACAGGCAATTTTGAGTGCCGATTTTCCCTCTATAATTTCACCGCTCAAACCGCCTTCTTCCACAACTTTTGTTTTGAGTACCTTAAAACGTTCTCCCTTGTATTCAAAATAAGTGGCGGGGAAGGGGTTAAACGCTCTGATTTTGCGCTCTAAAACTTCGGCACTATTGTTGAAATCAAGTTTTTCTTCTTCTTTTTCAAGCTTTTTGGCGTAAGTTACCAAGCTTTCATCTTGGGCAATAGGCGTTATCGAATCGATATTTTTCAAGACATTACTCATTAAATCGGCACCAATTTGCGCCAATGCATCATGCAAACTGCCGCCTGTTGTTTCACTTGTGATTTTGACAACACCTTTTTGATACATTCGGCCGGCGTCCAAAGCCTCAACAATTTCCATAATGGTCACCCCGCTTTTATCATCGCCTGCTTCAATTGCGCGCTGAATAGGTGCCGCCCCGCGCCAGCGAGGCAAAAGAGAAGCATGTACATTTAAGCAACCATATTTAAAAGCCTCAATCACAGGCTTTGGCAAAATCAGTCCATAAGCGGCAACAACAGCAACATCAGCTTTCAATAAAGCAAATTCTTGTTGAGCCGTATCAATGCGCAATGTTTTTGGTGTTCGCACTTCAATGCCATGTTTCTCAGCCACCAAATGAACAGGCGTTTTTTTGAGTTCATGCCCGCGTCCTGCTATTTTTGGCGCGCGCGTATAAACACAAATTACCTCATGTTCATCAATCAGTCTTTCTAAAACCGGCACAGCAAAATCAGGCGTGCCCATAAAAACAATTTTCATATTTCCCTCGTGCAAATAAAACCGCCCGTTGGGGCGGTTTTGTGATTATTCTTCAATGCCCATCAATTTATATTTAATTTTGATTTTATAGTCTTTGGCATACGAATCGAGCATGGCTTTTTGCAAGTCTGCAGTGAGTCCTTGCTCTGTTTTGAGTTTAACTAGAGCTTTTTCGTTCTCGCTTAAAGGCGCAGAATTTTCAAAGTCTTGCTCAGAAACGGCAATCAAATAATTTTCACCTGCCATTGTCTGATAAGGAGTGTGCAAATCTTGCATAAAGAGCTCTCTGATAGAATTATAGTCCAAATCAGCAAATGTTTCGTTGCGTGTAATCGGTTGAGATTTATAAACATGCAAACCATATCTGCGAGCAGATTTAGCCAAATCTTCACCGTTTTCCAAATCATGCATAATATCATTCATTGTCTCTTGTGCAATGGCCGTTTTTTCGTTGTTTTCCCACATGGCTTTGATTTCGGGTGTGACATCTTCAATCGGTTTTTGATGTGTTTCAACCAAGTCATCCACACGCAAAACAGCCAAGCCTTCGTCAGCTTCAATTGTTTGACTTGTTTCGCCAACGGCATAAGAAAATGCAGCATCAATAAAATCAGCAGATTTAACAAGTGCGGCTAACTTCTCAGGCGTTTTTTGAACTGTTCCGTCGTCAGCCAAAGCCTCAACTTTTAAAACCTCAGCATCAAACATCGGTGCAATTTCTTCCAATGTTTTGCCGGCGCCAAGCTCATCTTCAATTTTGCTTAAAACGTCATAGATTTCATCATACAAGCCTTCGCTTAGAATTTCTTGTCTGATTTCTTTGGCGGCTGTTTCATAGTTTGTTTTTGTCGGTGCAATAATGTTTGCAACTTTCATAATCTGCCAAACATCACCCACTTGAACAGGTTTTGTATAGCCGCCTTTTTTCAAGGCAAATACGTCTTCGGCAATTTCAAAAACGAGCTCATCTTCTTGAACCTCGCCTAAGTCTGTTTCTTCTTTTGTTTGTTTGGCATCATTGCTTGCAACATAATAAAAGTCAGAGCCTTTTTGCAATTTAGCATAAGCATTGTTTGCATCTTCCTCATTTTCAAACATCATCTGCAAAACATCGCGTTTTTCTTTTTGCTCATAATTTTCAATATGTTCATCATAATAAGCTTTGACCTCTTCGTCAGAGATTTTCATGTTGTCGGCAATGTCTGCGATGGAAAGATACAAAACGGACAAATCACGTGTTTCAGGCGCAACAAACGAAGGCGCAAAATCGTCATAATACTGTTCAATTTCTTCTTGGGTGATTTTGCGATCCACTTTGATTTCTTCCGGCTTGATTGTCAAATATTTGAAAGTGCGGCGTTTGTTGTCAACTTTTAATTCAGTGTTTAACAAAACATCAGGCACATTGATCAAGCGTGTCGGCCAAGAAATCAAAATCTGCTCGGCAAGTCCGCGCTGAACGGATTTAACATATTCTTGTTCGCTGATGTTGTTTTCGGATAAAACTCTGCGGAACAAATCTTGATTGAAGTTTCCGGCAATATCTTTGAACGAGGGTTCGCTTCTGATGATTTGGCTGATCAGCTCCGGACGGAAAGAAACATGATATTTTTGAGCTGTCCTGTCAACAATAGAATCGCGCACCATTCTTTGCGAAATAGCGTTCATCAACGAAGATCTTAATTCGTCGCTTGCTTCATCGTTTAAGTCAATATCCAACATATTTTTTGCAGCGTTCAGTTCTTTTTGAAATTGATAAGAAAATTCAGCTTGCGAAATTTCGATGTTGTCAACCTTAATAACCGTTCTGTTGTTTGATGCACTTGCCAAATACCCGGTGATACCGAACAAAGACATAAAACTTAAGGCAGTTAATGTTAAAATGAGTTTTGCAATCCAACTTTTCTGTGCTTTAGCTAATTTATTAATCATTTTTCTTTCCTGTTTAAAAGTTATTTTTCAGCCGCATTATAAGCACCTTCCATTTGAAATGCAAATATTAAAATGTAAATATCAAATACAAATATTGATGTTAAAAAGTTTTTTTATCTTTAAAAACAAAAAGCAGTATGATAGAAAAAGTAAAGTTTAATTTTTTTAAAGGAATAAAAAATGTCTCGGAAAGTTTTAATTGCAGGTAACTGGAAAATGAACGGCTTGATCGCAGACGGTCAAGCGCTTGCCAAAGAAATTGCAACAAAAGTCAAAGCTTTAAGGCCGAATGCGGAAGTTTTGGTTTGTCCGCCGTTTACCTTGCTCACAACAATTAAAAAAGCGCTTCGCGGTTCTAAGGTGATGCTTGGCGCACAAGATTGCACAACATTTGAAAAAGGTGCGCACACAGGTGATATCAGCCCATATATGCTTAAAGATGCCGGTTGCGACTATGTCATTTTAGGTCACTCCGAGCGCCGGACGGATCACAAAGAATCGAGTGCGCTTGTTAAAGCAAAAGCAGAAGCAGCCTTGAATGCCGGCCTTAAAGTGATTATCTGCATCGGTGAAACGCTTGATGAGCGCAAAGCAGGCAAAGCGTTGGAAGTGACTTCAAAGCAAATCAAGGCTTCTGTTCCGTCCATTTCTACAGCATCAAATACCGTGATTGCTTATGAGCCTGTTTGGGCCATCGGCACCGGCCAGACAGCCACCCCTGATGATGCCGAAGAAGTTCATGCACATGTTCGAAAAGTTCTTGCGGAAAAACTCGGAAAAGGTGTTGCAACACGCATGCGTATCTTGTATGGTGGTTCCATGAAACCGGCAAACGCGGCTGAATTGCTTGCTAAAGAAGATATTGATGGCGGGCTGATCGGTGGTGCGAGCCTTAAAGCTGCAGATTTTATGGAAATCATCAGCAAAGTTAAATAAAGAAAGGAATTAACAAAAATGGGTTCTGTTTTACTTGTCATACATTTAATGACGGCCATCTTTTTGGTTGCGCTTATTTTAATGCAACGTTCGGGCGGCGGTGCTTTAAATGGCTTGGGCGGCGGTAGTGGTGCCAACAGCTTTTTAAGCGCGCGCGGCACAGGCAATTTGCTCACGCGTTTAACAGCCATTTTGGCAACAATTTTCTTTGTCACGAGTATTGCACTTTCGCTTTATTATAAAGGTGCAATGCGTCCGAGTGCTTCGGTTGTTGAAACAGCACCTGTTTCATCTGAAGCTCCAAGTGTTCCAACGGTTCCGCTCGGAAAATAAAATGGCAAAACTTTAACAACATAGGCACCTTTGACAACGAAAGGTGCCTATTTCACTTTAAAAGATGAGGATAAAAGAGCATGACAACAACAAAAACAAAATTTATATTTATTACGGGTGGTGTGGTTTCATCGCTTGGCAAAGGTTTAGCCTCAGCCTCGCTCGCAACAATTTTGCAAGGCAGGGGTTTTAAGGTCAGGCTCAAAAAACTAGACCCTTATTTAAATGTTGATCCGGGAACAATGAG